>DATFQH010000223.1:0-2679 GCA_035264385.1 Pedobacter sp. | reverse complement strand
AGAAAGGCTTCTTTACCGCACGGGCCTACCCTGCAAATTAAGCAAAACCACGGGCTGCAAAATTTTTCAGCTTTGCCCTCTTTGTCCCTCGCTTCGGCAAAAAGTTGCTATGCCCTTCCTTGCACACAGGCCATCTGTTTTGCTTAATTTTGGCCGAAGCTTATCTACTGACGGGATTAACCATTATTACTCCAAACACAATTGTGTGTTAGGTAGTAATTCTGTGTATTCCACACGCTCAAACTCATGCCATGTAGGATCATTATATGATGTATCGGCAAAACGTAAGTCGGGTAGTTGCCATTCTTCAGCATAGAACCAGCAGCCATCTATCAAATGCTTTTTAATGTTGGCGTCAATTACTGCCAACGGAAGGTTGGCAGGGTTGCTAAATACTATGCAGCCAAAGTTTTTGTAGTTGCCGGCATCGCGGTAGAGGTAGGAGAATTTGATGTTGGGCATATTAGGTATATAACTCAATTCTTATTGTCGACTTAATAGATAACATGTTACCCTTGATGTCAATGCTATTTACTTCAACATCCTCGAATAATAATCGTGTATTCTCTAATAAATATTGGGAATGTTCTTGTAATCAAGTTTCAGCGCAATGCCAGCTTCTTCATACAGCGTTACGAGAAAGTTTATGATTTTGTACTCATAGAATTTGTGCCCTAAAGATTGATTAAACTTCAAAGGATTTTGGTCTTCTAACCAGGCAACCAACATGTTAAATTCCGTAACAGTGTTATTGCAGAATATAATAAGTAGGTGAGCTAATATTTCAGGCAAACACGATTCGACTACCATTAAATCGTTGTTAAACGATTTTGGCTCTAAGCTAATCAGAACCAAGCAGCCACCATTGTTATAAACAGCGTTAAGTAAATTACCTAAACTGTTAACGGAAACGTCGGTGGAGATTTCAAATCCCTCAATCTTAAATGCGAAAGTGCAAGGGGTATCAGTAAACAATGCTATCACTTCAGCCATATAGCTAAGGTAATAGCATTGCTGTTTTTGTCAATCGGATATAAGTGAACTAAATATCAAATCGATAAAACTTATTTTAAATAGCTCTCAACAACTAAAAGCAACTCGTCGGAATAATTATAAATATCATCTAAGCTATTTATGTCTTTTTTCTGGAAGTTCTTTGTAGCGTCTGGTACCGATAATGCAAGTTTCTTTCCGTTAAAATGAAAACGACAAATAGGTTTCCTATTGTTGTCATCAAACAATATTGCGCAATAAGATTGGGCGTCACGCATAAATATTCGTTTTACATCAATTTTTTGTCTCAATATTGATTTGACAATAAGAAAGCCTTCTATCTCTTCATCAGTCGTTTCTACTTGTGTAGAATCAGCATCGACAACAACTTCTGTTAAAGGCTCCTCTTTTGTTGCTTCAACTTGCAGAGCTGATTTTAGTCGTTCACTTATGATATCATTAACGAGTATTGTACAAGTCTTTTTTGTTATTGCTGTAAACTGCTCTAAAACTTTCTGAGTGATAGCATTGGGGTATACCTTTTTTGTAAAAAGCCTTACAAAATCTTCCGAAGGCTCTATTAACTCTTTATGAAGAAGGGCTTTCATTTCATTCAAATACTTTAATTCGCTTGCGGTATTTGTAATATTCTCAACATCAAAGTACGATTTATGAAACTTCTTTAATTCTGCTATTTCATTGTCTTTGATCTCTGTTATATTAAATTCAAAAAATGGTTTCTCATCCATTTTGTTAGGTGTCACCAAATCGGTATAGAACTTAAAGCAAACACCGTTGGTTAACAATCCAAATTTAGAATCCGTTGTGTGAAAATATCTAAACAGTTGGGAATTATGTGGGTTGAGATCCTCCGTGTAATGCTTGCACTCAATAAGTAATATCGGTTTGTTATTATTCAAGATAGCATAATCAACTTTCTCGCCTTTTTTAATTCCAATATCAGCAATGAATTCGGGACTAACTTCAAAAGGGTTGAATACATCGTATCCTAATAATTGAATGAAGGGCATTATTAATGCATTTTTTGTGGCCTCTTCAGTTTTAATTTGTGGACAAAGCTTGTCCACCCGTGATGCAAAATGCAAAATTGAGTCTTTGAAATCCATTGGATAATATAGTTAGGTTGTTTATTAGCAATCGAATTTATAAATTATTGTTAATCAAACAATAAATAAAATAGCAACGTGAAAGATGACGACTAACGCTACCCCCTAAATCCTTCGCATCTCACTTTCAAAAAATCCACATCAGGCGAGAACTTTTGAGACTCCAGCAAAGTTTTACCATCGTAAGCAATAAAATTATCTCTTACGCTTGCTTCATCTTTTGCTTTGTAAAAGCGGTCTGATATTTTTATTCGGAAGTCGGGTGTTATGGTTAGTAATCCGCAATCAAATGCTTTATCATGGAGGGCATTTAAAGCTAAACCGTTACGGGGGTTAAGCCGGTTATGCTGGTCAAGGCTCCAAGGCAATATGTGGCTGGCCACTAATAGCTCGGGCATATTGATGCCTGTAATGCAGCAACGGTTGTTGTAGTTACTCAATACCATCCGCCTAAAAAGAGTTTGGTTAACGCGCACCTTAACTACGCTCTCCCGCTCGCGGCCTAAAGGCAAATTGTTAAGATCAATTTGATTTAGCTGCTCAATGGTGCTTTGTTTCT
>DATFQH010000222.1:0-8273 GCA_035264385.1 Pedobacter sp. | reverse complement strand
TCGCTGGTCTTTTTCCGTAGGTAATTGACAAGCTGAGATGTGAAAGCCGATACGGTATCTACCCCGTCAAAGTGCCCTGCATCGAACATGCGCGTAATTTCTGCGGACATTTCCGTAGCCTTAGCCGTGTCGAAATACAGGGATTTAAGACCGCGCGTAGTCAAATCAATCAGTGATTTTTTTTCTGCTTTGGTAAGGATCGCTTTCCCGCTTAGATAGGGGGCGGATACTGCGCGCAGGTTCGCAAGAACTTTTTCCATCTCACTAGCTCCCAGCGACGTATTCAACTCCTTATCCTCCTTTAAACGATTTATGTACCAAAAACCTTTATCAATTGCCTCACTTAAAAATTTCAGAGATTTTGTATTTTCTCCCGCGTTAGCGTAGATTCGTGCATACTCATAAAGCAGCTCTGGAGACATTTTAGTGCCGGCGGCTACAAGTTTATCAATGCCAGCTGCGGCGTCTTTGAATTTGCCTTTCTTGATCATCTGCTCGATAGTCTGAACATTGATTGTACCATTCTTTGTCTCTGATTGGGCGTAAGAAAAGTGATTGGTGATAAAAATAATAGCCAGAGCGAGGATTACCGGTTTAAGGTGCATTAGTTTGTTTTTTTAATCCTCGCAAGATACTCTAGTAATTTCACATAACCAATGCCCAGTCAGCCTGCAATTCATAATAGTTGGTCGCATAGGCGCCGTTTTAAGCTAATATTTACGAGTTAACGGCGCTTTTTAATGCATATTTTGGTGCTCGTAAAAAACAAAAAACCCTGCTAATGATACATTAACAGGGTTTTTATACATTTTGATATTGCTATCCGCGGAGAGTGGGGGATTCGAACCCGCGGACCCTTTGACAAGTCAACAGTTTTCAAGACTGCCGCAATCGACCACTCTGCCAACTCTCCATCGGCAAAAGTACAAATACGACTTGATTTTGCAAACTAACGCGTATATTTTTTAATGAAAAATTGATAAAGGCTTAAAACAGAGTAAGAAAAATTTATCAGCGCCTTAGATTTTCCCCTGCAGAAGGGGCTTTTTTGAATAAATTGAAGTTGGGCTTGATGATCTTTACGCTGCGTTTCGACAAGTCTACACTCGCATTTAGTTCAAAACCCACCAGCAGAATCAGTGAATTCAGGTATAGCCAGATCATAATTACGATGAGCGTGCCTATAGAACCATAGATCTTATTGTAGGAACTGAAGTTGTTGATGTAAAATGAAAAGCCCCAAATGGTAAGGAAAGCAAGGATGGTAGCCAGCCAGGAACCCGGGCTAAAAAACTTCCATTTCTTTGCATGGGCCGGGCCATATCTGTACAGCACCGAAATGGTAACAAAATATAAAATGCCTAGCAGAGCCCAGCGTGTCAGGTCTATGGTAACACTGATCAGCTTATCATTAAACTTAAGCTCTCTGTCTATGTAGTTCAGTGCAAGCTCGCCAATGGTCATGGCCAAAATACAGATGATCACCGAAAAGGCGATTACAAGTGTAAGCACGATGGCAATGAACCGCTGTTTTGCCCAGGAGCGCGTTTCAATGATCAGCGATGACTTGTTAAAAGCCATCATCAGGCTGTGCACCCCATTGGTAGCAAAAAAAAGGGAAAGGATAAAACCAAAGGAAAGAAGCCCCCTGTTTTGTTTGTTGACAATCTCATCCAGTGTGGTGCTAAAGGCATTGTAAGCATCAGCAGGTAAAATCAGCATGATCAGCTGCATCAGCTGGTCCTGAAAACCGATACGCTTTGGAATAAAAGGAATCAGCGTAAATAAAAAGATGATGGCAGGAAATATAGCCAGCATAAAATTATAAGCCAGTGAAGAGGCCTTATTGACCAGAGAATCCTTGCCGATCTCCTTAAAGAAAAACGTAGCCACGGTATAGAGCGGCAAAGGGCTGAAGCCGGGCAAAACGCAGACCTTTGTCCAGTCGATAAACATCGCATAAATCTTTATCTTCAGCAGCTGGTTGTGTACCCATTCCATCACAAACGATTAATTAAAATGAACCCTTAACCGGTCCATGAACTCCGAAGGAGCGGGGCATGGCTTATTTTTGGCCATATCTATAAATACCAGTGTCGCATTGCCGGTATTGACCAGATCACCCATCTCATTAAAAAGCTCATATTCAAACCTGATCCTCACGCCGGGCAATTCCGATACCGAAGTCACAATGGTAATTTCCTGATCGTACAGCGCAGGCTTAATGAACTTACAATTGAGTTCCAGTACAGGGAGCATCACACCGTCGCGTTCCATGGTGGCATAATCCATACCCAGGCTGCGCAGCATCTCCACGCGGCCTACTTCATAGTATTCCGCATAGTTGCCATAATAAACATAGCCCATCTGATCTGTCTCTCCGTACCTTACTCTTATTTTGGTGCTGTGGGTATACATATATTTTATTTATAGATATTTCGTTTATTCAATGCATCACGATACTTCTTCGCGTTTTTTTCGTGCTCCTCACGGGTAATAGCAAAATTATGATAGCCCGAGAAATCTTCTTTTGCACACATATAAATGTAATTGTTGTTGTCTCTGTTCAGTACCGCATCGATCGCATTGATGCTTGGCATCATAATCGGTCCGGGAGGCAGGCCGGCATATTTATACGTATTATACCTCGATTGGACCTGCAACAAGGAATTAGTTACACGCTTTACCGTAAAGTCATCATTCGCAAAGATCACGGTAGGGTCTGCCTGCAATAAAATACCCTTGTTCAGGCGGTTTAAATAAAGTCCTGCTATGATGGGCATTTCCTTGTCATATAAAGCCTCCGCATCAACAATTGAAGCAAGGATAGCAACCTGTACTGGAGTAAGATTCAATGCAGCAGCTTTTTGTTTGCGTTCCGCATTCCAGAACTTGTCGTATTCGGCATGCATTCTTTCCACAAACTCAGGGGCAGAAATGTTCCAGTACATTTCATAAGTATTGGGTATGAACATCACATAGCTGTTGTCTTTATTAAATCCGTATTTTTCAATAAGCGCGGTAGAATCCAGCAGGTTAATAAATGTTAGTGAATCCGGTTCCAGATTTCTGGCAAGAAAAGCGGCGAAATTTTCCTTCTTACGAATGTTCTGAAATTTCAGCATCACGGGGTCCTGGTTACCGGCCTTTAACATATTGATCATGCTGCGGTTGTTCATTCCTCTGCTCAGTTTATACCGTCCCGGCTTTAGCGATTTGGCCAGCCCCATTTTACCGGCAGCCTTTTTAAAGGAAGCCAGATCTGAAACCACATCCTTAAAACGCAGTTCCTCATAAACCTCATCGAGCGTGTAGCCCGTTCTCACATAAAGATATTTTTCCTTACCCGTTGAGTTGGGTGCAAAATAAGTTTTATAAAACTGCAGTCCAAAATAACCTCCAACTACCAAAACGGCCAGCAAAAGTGCCAGTATTACTTTTGATTTTGAACTCTTCTTGTTTTCTTCTGTTGACATATAAAATGGACGTATTGTTATTTTTTATTAGATAAAGTGATGTTCACCGGCGTTCCGATCTTAACTTTCGAAATAGAATCCGTTACAAAAGGATCTTGTTTAACAACCACAGCGGTAGCAGAATCGGTAATCGCACCTTCATAGCTGATGATTCCAACACTCAGCATAGCCCCCCTTTTTATAGCAAACGAAGCCTCATCGATGGTAAGCCCTATTACATTGGGAATATCCACTTCTTCATTGCCCTTTCCATCACCAAGTACAAAGTCGATTCTGGACCCCTTAGGAATCGTCTCTCCCGATTTTATCGACTGCCCGCCAAATGAAACTTCCAGTACGACATCCTTGCTCATATCGGGTTTATAGGTGGTGTCACCAAGTTTCAGACCAAAACTTTCTATAATCGCCTGTGCCTGTCTCAATGGCTTCAGCTCAATGTCAGGGAATTTGACATTCGGCGCAGAACTCGTGCTCACCGTAAGGTAAATGGTACGGTTGTCCTTTACAAATGTCGTCGCATCCGGATCCTGGTCTATAACCGTACCCGGCGGGGTATCCATAATATAAACAGAATCCACTTCATACCTGAAGCCAAGCGCTTCAAGTTTGCTTACCGCCTGCGCAAATGATAAACCTTTTAGTGCAGGTACTTTAAGCCCCTGCCCATGTTTGGTATAATACCTTAAACTAAAAAATGCGATGAATAACAGAATCGCCACCGTCACTACAGCTGCAATCAGGTTGTTTCTAAAGGATTTTGTTTTAAGATAGGAGATGAATTTGCCCATGCGTTTTTTTATGCTGAAGGTATGTCGCCCAAATTTAGACTAAAAAAATATTTAATTGGAATTAAAATGACATCTGAGCCAAGTAATTTATATTTGCCCTTAGCAATTCGGGGGGCTGTTCCAACCAGCAAACAACCTGCCACAACAAGCATAAACATGAAAAAAACGATAGCATTACTAACAGGGGGTACTACAGGAGAATGGGTGGTTTCGGTTAAAAGTGCAGCAACAATTGCCCAGAATCTCGATCATGATAAATTCGAAGTTTACAAAATTATGCTCAGTCAGCAAGGCTGGTTCTACGAACCCGCCGATTCTGTAAAGATAGAAGTCGACCGCAATGATTTTTCGCTCACCATTCAGGGCCGCAAGATCAAGTTCGATGGCGTTTTCATTGCAATACACGGTTCACCGGGCGAAGACGGGAAGCTGCAGGGCTATTTTGATATGCTTGGCCTGCCTTATACCACCTGCGATGCGCTCACTTCTGCTATTACCATGAACAAAGGCTATACCAAGGCCATTGTAAGCGATATTGCACAACTAAATGTGGCTAAATCTGCCCAGATCTTTAAAAACGGAGACTACAATACCGAAAAACTCAAGAAAGACCTGAAGCTGCCCTATTTTGTGAAGCCAAATAATGGCGGCAGCAGCATCGGGATGACCAAAGTAAACCAGGCCGGGGAACTGGAAGGAGCTATAGAAAAAGCCTTTAACGAAGACACACAGATCCTGATCGAAGAATTCATTTCCGGCAGGGAGTTTACAGTAGGGGTGGTCAAGATAGACGGTAAGATCACCGTTCTGCCAGTCACCGAAGTAGAAACAGCGAAAGAATTCTTCGATTTTGAAGCCAAATATACACCGGGTGTGGCTACAGAGACAACTCCCGCACCTTTAAGAACAGAAACCCGCGACAGGGTAGCCGAAATAGCAGCTGCGGTATATGCCAAACTCAACTGCCGTGGTGTAGTGCGTATAGACTTTATCCTTTCAGGCAATGAGGGCGACTTTTATTTCATAGAGATCAATACCATTCCGGGGCAGACCGCCACCAGTTTTATACCTCAGCAGGTAGCGGCGGCAGGCATGAAACTCAACGATTTTTATACCAAACTGGTCAGGGAAACCATAGGCTAGTAGTAACACTACCGTCGCTATGATCAAATACCTGCTCAGCCAGAACTACCGGGTCGTCTCTTATAAAAAGGGGCAGGTCATTTATGAAGCCGGTTCCAGGCCCCGTGCGGTGTATTTTATCAGGAGCGGCAGGGTAAAAATGGTCACTGTCAATACCGAGGGCAGGGAATTTATCCAGGGCATGTTCAAAAGCGGTGAGTTTTTTGGTGAACCGGCGCTGCTGCTCGACAAGCCTTACCTGGCAGATACCATAGCCACCCAGGATTCAGAGATCATTGCTGTAGCTGCACAAGACTTTAGTAAACTGCTCAAAGACAACCCCGATTTTAGCATGGACCTGATCCGGACGCTGAGCAACCGGCTGTTCTATAAATCCATGATGCTCGAAGAACTGGCCAACGAACAGGCCGATCACCGGGTCATCACACTACTGAAACATTTACTCGCGGAACTCAAAAGCGGAGAGGAACTCAAACTGACCAGACAGCAAATCGCAGACATGAGCGGCCTGAGGATCGAAACCGTAATCAGGATCATCAAGAAGCTTTCAGACTTAAAAGAATTCAAACTGATCAGGGGCAAAATTGTTAAAATTTAAAGATATTTATTGTTATGATCTGGATCATAAAATAAAGGATACCAGTTGGGTACCTTTGTAAGGTCAATTCAATAAAGGTTGCTATTAATGATTACTATGAAAAGCGTATCAAAATTAGAGGCGGTAATACAATGTAAATGTCCGAGATGCAGAAAGGGCCCTATATTTTCGGGTAATATTTATTCATTTAAAGGCCAGGTTACCAACGAGTATTGCTCGCACTGTCACCTACGTTTTGAAAGGGAGCCTGGTTTCTTTTATGTAGCCATGTTCATCAGCTATGCGATGAACGTAGCGGAGATGATTGCGATAAGTATTGGCGCATATGCCCTTGGCGTAGAGCTCACCTACGAAAACCTATGGGTTTATGTAGCAATAATTATTGGGGGCGTTCTGCTATTTGCCCCCGTTAACTATCGCTATTCCCGTGTGATGCTATTACACTGGCTCACCCCGGGTTTAAGATTTGTACCGGAACCGTCTGCAGATCAAGCTAAACCTTAATGGTCTTCCAGCGTCCTTTTTTAAACAAAATATAACCCGCTATCGCTATACCGGTCTCAGCTATCGGTATGGCCAGAAATACGCCGGTAGGGCCCATGTCAAAATGCCTGGCCAGCACAAAAGCCAGTGGAATCTGGAACAGCCAGAAGCCAAATAAATTGACCCAGGTAGGCGTCCATGTATCTCCGGCTCCGTTAAACGTATTGATCAGTACCATTCCCATTCCATAAAATATATAACCTGCACTCATGATGTGCAGTGCATGCTGCGCTACATCCTGTACCTGGGTATCGTTGCTGAAAAACGAAATGAAGTACCTGCCCACCGAAAAGGTAAGCAGCATCACCGATGCCATATAGATCATTACATATTTTGCGGTTTTCATAACCGATTGCTCTGCCCTTTGCAGGTTCTTCGCGCCCAGATTCTGGCCCACCAGTGTAGCCGCGGCGTTGCTCATTCCCCATGCAGGCAGCATAAAGAACATCATCAGCCGTAACGCCGTCTGATACCCTGCAGAACCATGATCGCCACCAGTATCTGCCACCAGCTTAGCCAGGAAAATCCAGCTGCAGGAAGCGATCACAAACTGAAAAATGCCTGGTGTCGCAATCTTCAGCAACGATTTGATCTGTTCCCAGTGTGGTTTGAAATAATACAAATGGATCTTCAGCTGGCTTTTGCCATTTACCAGGTGATAGATCTGGTAGCATACACCGATGCCCCGTCCCATGCTGGTGGCAATGGCAGCACCGGTTAACCCAAACGCAGGTATCGGGCCCAGACCATTGATCAGTATTGGACATAAAATGATGTTTGCAATATTGGCGATCCATAAGCTTTTCATAGCTATTGCCGCATTGCCCGCACCTCTGAATATCCCGTTGATGAGAAAGAGCAACACAATAATGATACTGCCGCCCATCATGATCTTAATAAAAGGCGTGCCCTGTGAAGCAGTTTCTGCCGATGCGCCCATAAGCAGCAAAATATCTGTAGCATAAATAAAGCCGGCGATACTGATGATCAGGTTGATGCCAAATGCCACAACAATAGCCTGCATGCCTGCTTTGGCAGCGGCATCAGGATCCTTTTCGCCAATGCGCCTGGCTACAACAGCAGTTGCGGCCACACTCATTCCAATGGCCAGTGAATAAATCACGGTAAGCACAGATTCTGTAAGGCCGACGGTTTGTATGGCATGGCTGCTGTTGTGCAGATGACCCACGAAATAAAGGTCTACCAATGCAAAAACAGATTCCATTGCCATTTCCAGCATCATTGGAATGGCCAGTAACAATACCGCCCTGCGGATACTGCCTTGCGTGAAATCCAGTTCTTCGCCCTTGATGGCCTGTTTGATAAGATTATAAATTTGAGATAGCTTGCCTGATGAAGCTTTGTGCTGTTCTAACATAGATAAAGGAAGTAAATGGAAAAGTAAATAAACCAAGCTCAGCCCGGAATTACTGAGTGATAATGTTTCGGGAAGGTGGAGTCCTCGGTCTTAAAACCTCAAGCGGACTGCAAACATTTTCATTGTTTTGCGGTTTTGTTAGATTGCAAATATAAAATTATTTGTTACGAAATCATTTTCTTTGTGAAGATTGGTAATTTGGTTTCTCTCCGGTCAATATGCTCCCTTTCCTTCGTTCTGTTTTAACAAGCTGCACAGCTATAACAGCATAAGACCTACAAGCTACCTCGCTCGTAGTGAGTCCGCCATGAGTCCGCCATGAGTCCACGGTGAGTCCGCCTTTTCCC
>DATFQH010000221.1:0-8257 GCA_035264385.1 Pedobacter sp. | reverse complement strand
AGCGTACCAGATGCACGCCAGCGATACCGGCCTAGTGGTAAATCCCTGGCCATTTGAACTAGCCTCGTTTGTCGTAAGCTATAAATCACGCACCTTATCGCAGCTCAGCTTTCCCAGCACCTCCGCCTTTAGGAAGGCCTTCAAACAAGCCGAAGTCACACGCCATGAGCTCAAAATTACCAAAGGGGATTAACTACACACAAACCAAAACAGATCGCCCAGGTCTATCAACCGCAAGCCGGGGAAACGATAAGTTGAGGAAATTTGTGAAAGGTAAGATTTGAGAGATTTTTCCGCAGTCAGGAAGGAAATAGCTTCTGCTCATATTGACCTTGCAAAACATAACACGTTTATTCATCCATGAAGTGTATTACCTGAAATTAACTCATCTAACAACTTCAAAGAAATAGCACAACTGACCTTTATTAAGCCGATTTCAACTGTTCCCGGTACATCTTAAGTTGCCCTTTCAACAATTGCCTTGCGACATGGATACGGGTTTTTACGGTACCAATCGGTATTTGAAGCTCCTCTGCTATTTCATGGTATTTATACCCTTCAAAATACCTTAAAAACGGAACAGAATACTCAGGCTGCAACTTTTTCATGGCCTTATTGATATCTTCCATCACAAATTTATTCTCACCCTGGTTCCCTGATGCACTCTTAATTAGTTGCGCTGAATTAAGATCTTCAGACGTGTCTATCACCGATCTCTGCCTGGTATCACGGCGGTAATTGTTGATGAAAGTATTGCGCATAATAGTATAAAGCCAGCCGCGCAGGTTCGTTCCTTCTTTATACATCGCATGGTAACGGATGGCCTTAATCAACGTATCCTGCACCAGGTCATTGGCATCATCAAGGTCATTGGTAAATTTCATAGCGAAGGCTTCAAGGCAGGAGCGGTGATCGCAAATCTGGGTGTTCAGGGTAATGTTTTCCATAGGTAAATATTCGATTGATATTGCTGAAATATCAAGGCCCGTACCAGCTTTTCAGGTCTGCCGATCTTCCTGTTTTCAATATTAATCTTTTCGCACAATAATAGGTTGAATGGCCCGAAAACACACGATCCTAAAAAAACGGAGGCCTCCACATACGGAAAAACAGGCTGCTGGCACAATTAATGTAAGTAGCCCAAATCAGCCGGCATTCCCAGAAACCGGACAAGGATCGCAATTGAGGTCATAGCCATTATGTCCGCAGCAAAGTTCCCGCAACTGCTATAATGCCATTTTGTTGTACCACAACCTAATCGGCGATTCGCTGGCAAAAACCGGGTCAATCCCTAATATCCCATGTCTTGCGCATAACTTCGCGCAATGCCGATCATAATCCTTGGCTTTAAATAAAAATAGCTTCTTATTCATATCCAGAATGAAAATTAAGTTCACCCTTTCCCTTTCCAACAGAAACTGTTCAAGAATTATTTTGTAATCCAGTCCGGAGATGTACAAATAGCTATTTTCCGGGTGTAAATAAACCAGGTATATCATAAGCACTCAAAGAACAAAAATATTTAAAAGTTTTCAGAGCCGTTTACGGAATCGCCGGGCTATATACCCATTTAGAAAACGGTAAATACGCGGACAAAGCGAAGCCCGGCAGGCGACTTGCCATCAAAAGCGCTCATCCTGTAATTAGCCCTTTACCCTTTACTGGATAATTAAAAAAGCGGTTACCATAAAAGCTGGAGGTTCCGAATGGAAATCCTAGTTTTCACCTAACCATCGATTAAACGTTCCAGACAACAAGCACCTTAACTATTTTGTGTTCTGGTTTCACGCTCCTGCCATGACCTCACCAGGCTCTGGCCCTGATTACCGAAAAAGGATCATTTTCCGGAAATGGGACCCCATCTACTTTCCCTGCCGGCCGGAGGTCCGTAATTTCGATCAGGTCAGGTTGTGTGCCATTAGCATAAGTACCAACTACAGAAATATCATCGCTATGATTTAAAGAAATGTGGGCCGTACCAGCCGGGAGCACAATAAAATCCCCTGGTGTGAATTGGAATTTTTGTCATAAATTTCGAAGGCTAAATCTGCTGCCCAATACGTCCGTCCACAATAGTCAAGCTGCATTCCATGCTGATCGGAAAATTCCCCATAATTGCCTACCGTATCCTTTAAACAAAGTCACCCAAGCTACATCAAAAATCAAAACAAGCTGGAGGAACGCCTTGTTTAACTCGACAAAACAGGAAAAGCCGGTGTTACCCGGCTTTTCCTTAATCGCCTAAATTGCCTTTAAGCAATTACAATTTTATTTTAACCCCTCCATTTATAACAAATCCATCAACAGGTGCATAAATATCCCTAAAAACAGGACTAGTAATAATGCCGGTATAAATGCTGTCAAATTTAGTTTGACGGGTATCGCTGAAATTCTCAAAGTTTATAAAAATGGAGAAACGCTCCCATAACTTTTCCGCCATAAACCCGGTAGTCCAGTACCTTTTGCCGATTGCTCCATCATTCAATTTCTGTTTACTGAAATAATACGCTTCCAAGCCAATTTTCAATTGATCTTCTAATTCATACATCAGTACATTATTTAAGCGATGTTTGGATACCAGCGGATAGGTAGTGCTGGTATTTTCCGTGTGCTGATTCACATCTGCCAGGGTGTAGCCAATGAAAAGCTTAAAATCACCATAAGTGACTTTAGCATTGGTCTCCATTCCCTTGGTATCCAAATTACCCTTGGGTTGTATATAAGCCAGGTTATTGCCAGTTGCAGCAGTTAATAGGATTGGGTTGTTGATACGGGTGTAAAAGAACATGTGGTTGATGCTGAATCCCACATTGCCATCAAAAAACGATGTACGGTAATTTACATCATAGTTAGCCCCATAAGACCTTTCAGCTTTTGTGTTCGCCACATCAGTAGGCAATACATTTCTGAATTGGATTCGTTCCGCATCTTCTGTAAATGCTGTCGGTGCTTTATATCCCAATCCGCCACCTAATCGGGTTGAGAAGTGTTCGTTGATCTTCCACAAACCAGAGATCTTCGGTAAAAAAAAGAACCCATACTCATTGGGGTAATCCCCGCGGATACCCGATTCAATACTGAATTTTTCAGACAGGTTCCAGGTGTTCTGTGCAAAGGCACCAATGGTATTGTAGTTGTAACTCCTTAAGGCAGTAGCACTATTTTGATCTTCCTTAAAATTATCTGTCAGGAAATTAACCCCCAATACCCAATCGGCTTTTTCTCCGTTACGGCTATAATTGGCCTCACTATAAGTAGAGACCTGTACACCTGAAAACAGGTAGTTTGGCAGTCCAATACTGCGGTCGTAATAGCTTACCGAATTGCGCAGGGTCAGTTTCTGGTTTTCCCCTATTTTGTGATCCAGCTCTAACTGAGAACTATAGCGTCCGGTTTTGTTTTCCTCAAAATAAGAATGACTGGTGCTGCCATTTCCTTTAACATATTCCAGGTCGCCACCGATCCGTTTTTCTGTTGTCGCATTGATTCCCGCTGAAAGGGTGGTCGCCTCGTTAAGATAGAAGAAAAGCTTCGGGTTTAGCGTAAGCCGATCGAATTTAGGAATCGCAGTTAGACCAATATCGGAAGGATCGTAAGCAGTCCCCTTATTGTAAGCTCCATAAACAGTAATGCCAACTTTATTAAATTTCTGACCATAGAAACCGCTGGCATCCAGTCCCAATGCAGAAGTCCCATTCAAGATAAAGTTGAGCTGACGATCCTCAGTTGGTTTTTTGGAAACCAGGTTGACCAGTCCGGCAATGGCACCACCACCATACAGCGTTGAGGATGACCCTTTGATCACTTCGACCTGTTGCAAGTCCAGAGGGGCGATTTGTAGCAAACCTAAACCGCCCGAAAACCCGGAGTACAGTGGAAAGCCGTCTCGGATGATCTGGGTATATTTACCATCCAGCCCCTGGATACGTATGGCCGAGTTCCCGCTTGTTGCCGAAGTCTGCTGAGTCTGTATGCCTGTACTTTCGGCCAGCAGCATACGTATATCACCCGGTTTCATGTTTCCTTTTTCGTCCAGTTCTTCGCCTGCGATGACTTCTACACGGGTGGGAATGTTGTCGATAGTCCGGCTACTGCGTGTGGCAGAAATAACAACCTCTTCCAATTCTTCATCCTCTTCTGCTGCCTCAAGCAAAACGGTAAACACTGTATTTTCTACAAGCGGAAAAGTTAAGGTATCGGTTTTGGTCTGAAAGCCTACATAGCTGTATTGTATCACCTGCCTACCAGACACTATTCCGGTAAGTGTGACTAATCCATTACTGTCTGAGGTACTTCCAAGTGAGGTACCCAGGACTTTTACCGTCGCTCCTGGCAGGGCTTGGCTGGTTTTTGCGTCTTTAATGATCGCTTTATAGGTATTTTGGCCATAGGTCAGGCCTGTACATAACAGCATAGCCAAAAGCACAATCGTTCTTTTCATGATTTGATTTTAAAATGATTTCGATAAATAAGTCCAGGTAAGGACATGAAAATGAATTAACTACGAAAGTTTAGGCGGCTGCCAGATGGCAGGCGGAATGACCGGCAGTTTAAACGGAACATAAGCAGTATTGTGCTGTACAGGCTTGAGCACCATCGTGAAGCCAATATACAATTGGGCACTGAAAGTAAACCCGATGCAAGTTCCGCATACATAGAATGGCGAACACTCTTTGCAACAATCATCTGACTGCTCCTCACATTCGTGTTTTTGCTTTTCCTTCATTTCATGCGCATGTGATTCCGTACCCTCCAATGCACAGCACGGTGTAATGGTCAGGGTGAGTACAATGACTACCAGAAATAATGCGATAAATTTCACCGGGCAAAAATACAATTTTTATATTCAGCAACAATAGACCCTCGCAACCAACTATTATCGCCGCAAATTGTTAATACCTCATAAAACAAATGATCATGGTGCAACAAGAGGACACCTTCCAAATAACAGCGACGCCAAAAGCCGGGGAAGATCTCCGGGCTCTGGACGGTGGGAACAAACAAAGTACGATCTAAGCGGTAATGGAAAGGATTGGATTTGGCGGCAGTTGCCACTGGTGTACCGAAGCAATATTTTTATCCTTGATCGGCGTTCAAGGGGTACAGCAGGGCTGGATCGCATCATCCGACAATCCGTCTGCATATTCCGAAGCTGTACTCGTTGATTTTGATCCGGAAATGATCCCATTAAAAACACTTGTTTCAGTTCATCTGCATACCCACAGCAGTACCTCGTCTCATAGAATGCGGAACAAATACCGCTCTGCGGTCTATAGTTTTGGTTCAGCGCAGCAGGTCCTTGCGCTGGCAATCATTCAGGCATTACAGCAGCAGTTCTCCGAAACGATCATTACAGAAGTCGTAGCATTCGGTTCTTTTAAACTCAACAAGCCGGAGTACCTGAACTATTATTACAGCGATCCCGCCAAACCCTTTTGCCAGAAGATCGTAAATCCAAAGCTGCAACAGCTATTAAAAGATTTCAGCGAACACGTTGATCAGGACAAACTCATGCACCAGACCGGGTCGGAAAAATAAGTCAAACATAACCTATCGCCAAACTATTACCCAACTGACCCTAATCTTCATCAACTTTTTCCTGGGGATGTTCCTTGAAATATTCACGTGCTTTTTTTAAACCGGTGGCTATGGCAATGCCCTCATCACCACTGTCAGCTAAAACTTCATTGGCAATTTCAACCGCCTTATCCCGCAGGTATTTTGGCTGGTTTTTATAAGATGGCGGATAGTCTCCATTGTACCAGGGCATAATTCCTATTTTTTATTACTTTAACATTTCTTAAACAGTTTTGTTCAGACCATTAAGTCGATAGACAGCCTGGCGGTAACTATGATTTTTTTTCAGCCCTAAAAACCATAAAGTAGTTGCAGCACCTATTGCCGCGCTTTTATCTACCTTTACAACACCCATAAAAATTCTATGCTTGAAAATCTGCCCTTATATCTAACCATAGGTTTTGGCCTTACTACACTGCTGGCGGTAATAATGGCAGCCTTGTTGATTAAAACATCGTCTAAACCGATAGGGAGCAGATCTGTTCTGATCATGATCACCGCAATAATTCTCTGGCTAATTATCCAGGGATGGTTAAGCATACAGGGGATGTATACCGATAACCCGCAATCGATACCGCCAAAAATTATCCTGCTGGGCGTGATGCCTGCACTAATCGCCATCCTGGTGATCTTCCTCACCCGAAAAGGGAAACTGTTCATAGACCGCTTATCCATGCAGATGCTCAGCTACGTCCACCTGGTCAGGATTCCGGTAGAGCTAGTTTTGTACGGATTATTTATGAACGGTGCCATTCCAGAACTCATGACCTTTGAAGGCCGCAACCTGGATATTTTGGCGGGGATCAGCGCCCCGTTTGTCGGATTCTTCGGTGTTGCACAAAATAAGATGGGGAAGAACTCCCTACTGGCTTGGAATTTTATTTGTCTGGGACTGCTGCTAAACATCGTAATCAATGCGGTACTTTCCGCGCCATCCCCTTTCCAGCAATTCGGGTTTGAACAGCCAAACATAGCCATACTGAACTTCCCGTTCAGCTGGCTGCCTTCATTTATTGTACCGCTAGTGCTGTTTGCACATCTGGCAGCGATCAGAAAATTAATCAGCCATTAGAAGCACCAGGCGTTTTGCCAAAACGCTCTTTTGCTATTGAAGCGAAATATCTAGGCCCAAGCTGACATTGATAAATACTAAAATTTAAAGATCAGCTATCGGCTTGTGCCCAATTGCATTTTTCACATCATCAAGCAACACAAAAGAGTTGCACGCCACTTCTAAAACATTTCCCTCCACATCCTGGAAATAAAAAAATAGACCTCCGAAAGGTGGCGTAGTTGGTTCTTTCAATATCGTTACACCTTTGGCGACAAATTTCTCATATAGCGCGATAACTTCCGCTTCTTTATCTACATTATAACCAATCGTAACCGGGCCACGTTCGCCCAGATCAGCACCAATGAATTCGGAAAGACTCTCTTTTTTAGCGATACTCAGCAGAAAGCCGTTCATCTGATAAAAAACAATATCGGCATTCCTCGCTACTGGACTCCATCCCAGAATATTTTCGTAAAATTCCTGCATCGCATGAAGGTCCTTCGCACCGATGGTAAGTACGGTAATTCTTTGTTTCATCTTCATTAAGCTTACGGTTTTATGTGCGCTGTTAGATCAGCAACCACTTTATCAAGCCGCTTAGTAACGGTATCCTGCGTCTTGGCGGAGGTGATCAGGAACACGATTTTCTTCTGGTTACTTGAAGAAAGTGTTTCGAAAAACTTTTCCGCCTCCGGGTTATCTTTGAATCGCGCGGCTAAGGGTTCCGGGATCTCCACAGTCCTTGGCTGATCATCCAGTTCGATTTCAATTTCAAGTTGATCGCCCCCATTCACCTTCACAGATTTCCGATGCTCACTGCTGAGGGCAATCAGATATTTGCCCTGCATCACAGCGACGGTACTTCTGTAGGAATAATCGCCAATACTGATAACCACAGGAGGCTTTTTACCCGCATCCAATTGATCTATAACTTCCTGGGGAACTTCAACCCCAAGATTATTCCCTTTTTGAAAAATGGTGGCGACGAATTTCATGTTAGCTAATGTGATTTTATATCAGCTCAAATATATTGATCTGCAAACACAAACAGTGTCAGTTTGTGACAATATAACGGGGCAAACACGACAAGGTATGCAATTGATGAATCATCAGACATTAAATTTCGCAGGCATAAATCTGCTGACCGATCTCTTCCGCAAAGCGCAAAGGAATTTGCCCAAAACCATTCCAGTAGATACCAGCAGCAGTAATCTCGGGATACAAAACCGCCAGTATCTCCCCACCATGACATACCCTGTAAACCCCATCCTCCATCGGCAATACAGTCAACTGCATCCCCGAAGCCTGGATCTGGTAAGGCTCTATGTCATAGTAAAAAGTTTTCATTACATATTGTGTTCGGTAATCAGCTCACCCACGTGCTGCACAAATCCATCATCCAGCTCATCCTGCGTCGCCCACTTCACCTGGTCGCCATCAGGTTCCGGAAAAATCACGCCCACCTTATTCTCACCTTCCATGATCCGGTACAGCCCGTTTTCCAAAGGCTCTATTGTAAATCGGTCTGCTAACAATTGTATTTCAAATGATTCCATACAATGAGAACAATAAGCGGACATTTAGGTTTTCAGGATGAAAGCAATTCCATAAATTAGTAACTCATCC
>DATFQH010000220.1:0-4469 GCA_035264385.1 Pedobacter sp. | reverse complement strand
CAATGATCAGAAAAGAACTGAAGTCACAGCCAGTATATCAGCAGGATATGATGTCTTTTCATCTCGACCCTTATAAGATCAGAATCATCAACTCGAGGCCATTGCTCTATCAAAATATTAGAATTGAACCTTTGACGTATGATCCGCTGGATGTATCCTCAGCCTATCTCACAACAGAGATCACTTTGCCCGGTCCGTTTTCCGATTACAAACTTTACTTCATATCATCACGATCATTCATAGATAAAGAAATTCTGAGCTATTTTCTTCCGATTGCTATAGGCATCCTGGTATTTTACAGCATAGTTGTACTGGTGGCATTTCTCATTTACCGCAATTTGAATATCAATCATAAAATGTTTAAGCTGCAGTACGACTTCATGAATAATCTGACCCACGAATTCAAAACACCCGTAAGCGTGATCAAGATTGCAGGTAACAATATCAAAAGTGCAACCGCGTTAACGCAGAAGGAACTGAACCTGTATGGGAAAATTCTGGATGAAGAAGCCGATAAGCTAAACGGACTGATGAATAAACTGCTGGCCTTTACTCAGATTGAAAATAAGGCCATCGAACTCAATAAAGATGAAGTAAATATAGATGACTTTATCGCAAGCACGGTCGAATCGCATAAGCTAAAACATCCCGACTTTGACTTCACTTATGAGATATCAGGTTTTACCTCCTTCATAACAGATCCTGTACTGCTGGGCAGTCTTTTTGACAACCTTGCCGAGAATGCCTACAAATACTCACCTGCAGACCGCAAGAAACTCCACATCAGTGCCAGACTCATTAAAGGTAAAGTGGTGTTTAGATTTATAGACCATGGCATAGGTATTCCAGCCTCAGAAATTAATAATATCTTTAAGAAGTTCTTTCGAATACAGAACCAATATAATCAAAACGGAAGTGTAGGACTTGGTTTGGCTTTCTGTAAAGAACTGGTTAACTTTATGGATGGCGAGATTAGCGTGAAAAGTAAAATTGACAAAGGAACAGAATTTAAAATTGTACTGCCATATCATGCTATACCAGTATAAATGGTTATTTCGTTATATATAAATTGAATACTAACTAGAGAACAATATGTCCAAGGGAATTAAAATATTGATAGTTGAGGATGATGAAAATCTAAGATTTTTGGTAGTTCATCGTTTAAAAGCAGAAGGTTATGATGTGCTGGAAGTAGGTGAAGGAGAAACGGCCGAAAAGATCATAATGACTGAAAAACCTGACATTGTGTTGCTGGACTGGATGCT
Source organism: Pedobacter sp. (assembly GCA_035264385.1). Classification (GTDB taxonomy): domain Bacteria; phylum Bacteroidota; class Bacteroidia; order Sphingobacteriales; family Sphingobacteriaceae; genus Pedobacter. The sequence continues at coordinate 3,204 of DATFQH010000220.1, read as the reverse complement.
TCCGGGCAAACAAGGTTCTGAAATATGCGCAGAAGTACGTAAGCAGGGCTTCGAAAACCTGATCATCATGATGACCGCAAAGGCACAGGATGTAGACAAAATCGATGCCTATAATTTTGGAGTTTCAGATTATGTAAGCAAACCCTTCAACATGGATGTTCTGGTTGCAATGCTCGATAATAAGGTAAAGTTCCTGCTGAACAATGACCGTTCAGAAATACACCGCTTCGGCAATATGGAACACCACCCTAACATTCATACCTTATTCAGAAACGGAAAGAAAATAGAGCTTACCATACTGGAGAACAGAATCTTGCTCTATTTCCTCAGAAATCCTAATAAAGTGATCAACAGGGATGAACTGATGCTGGTGGTGTGGGGCTACAATTCAGACGTAAATACCCGTACACTCGATATGCATATTGTACGTTTACGTAAAAAGATAGAACTGAACCCAGATAATCCGCAGCTTTTGCAAACCGTAAGGGGAGTGGGCTATCGCTTCAATCCTTCCTAATACGCTCAGATGATTGAATAGATATAGCTGGACAGTATCAATACCAGGTACTGCAGCAGCATTGTGCCATCCAGATAGAAGAAGTAATAATATTCATTTTTTCTAATGCCAGATCTGAATATAAGCCATCCCGTCAGGATGAGCGTTAAGGTCAGTCCTATTATATCAGGCAAAGTAACCTGATTGAACAACAGGAGGAGCACCAGGTAACCAAGTAAAAGAAACTGGCAAAAAATATATGCCTTGCGCTCACCCAGCATTACAGGAATTGTTTTAAGTGCATATAACTTATCCTGAAACAAATCCCTGATGTCAAAGGGAATAGTAATTGCAGCAACAAATAAAAACCGCTTAAAGACCAGCAGCAAAGTCTCAGCAGAAGATATACTGATCTTATAGCTCCTTTCCAGTTCCACAATTGGAAGTAACACACAGCTCACAGACCAGACCAGCGCAATCAAAAACAATTTAATGCCCGGTATATTTCTCAATCCGATCTTGTGCTGGTTAAGTGTTAAAAACGGAACATTGTAACCGACCGCCATCAGACCAGTAAAGAGCATGAGAAGCTTCGACTCTATGCTGAGATACCATAAACCAAGCGGGATAAGGCATAATATAGAAATCAGCGTTATCGTAATGATCAGCCTGTGGTGTGAAAAGATCCATCTTACCCTTGCGTAGGGAGAGCTTTCAGGATCTTTAGGCTTTGCCAGCAGCATGCTGAAGTTGTAAAGCCCAACGGTAGAAAAGAACAGAAATGCCAAAACATAATTGTCAGCAGGAACCTGGAGCAGGTGATAAGTAACCAGCCCCTGGGCTACGGCGCAAATTGCAATGAACAGGTTGCTGAAGAGTAGAAAGTCCAGAACAGAAAGAGAAATTCTTTTTATCATCTGCATAAGCAGGGAATATGATCAGGCCCGCTTTAATTCAAATATCGTGATTTCCGGTAAAATTCCAACCCTACCCGGATAGCCCAAAAATCCATAACCAACATTAACGTAAAGCTGCTGCTGCTGTTCCTTATAAAGTCCGGCCCATTCCTTATAAATATACTGTATAGGGCTCCATTGATAATCATCAGTTCTAACGCCAAACTGCATGCCGTGGGTATGTCCGCTAAACATGGCATCTATCTGCGGGTACTTTTCCAGTACCTGCCCGCGCCAATGTGAGGGATCGTGTGAAAGCAACAATTTAACTGGCAGATCGTCGGTATTCTTCACAGCCAAATCCATCTTTCCATACTTAGGAAAGCGTCCCATGCCCCAATTTTCGATGCCCAGAATACCTATTTCTTCCCCGTCCACCTTCAACCGCCTGTTTTCATTCATCAGCAGATCCCATCCCATTAATTTATGCGTCTTTATCACATGCTGAAGATTAGCTTCCTTCTCTGGTGAAGGCTCTTTTCCATAAAAATAATCGCCGTAATCATGGTTTCCCAAAGAAGAATAAACACCCAAAGGAGCTTTGACCTTGCTAAATATATCCTGATAATCGCGCATCTCTTCGGCCTTGTTATTCACAAGATCACCCGTGAAAAAAATAAAGTCCGGTTTTTCAGCCAGCAGCAAATCGACACCACCCATTACGGCCTTGCGATTGTAAAAACTGCCTGAATGAATGTCGGAGATCTGCCCAAGCTTTATACCCTCAAATGCCTTTGGCAGATTTGGCAATATCAGTGTCCTCCGCTTCACCTTATAATCGTAAGCACCAGAAGCTATCCCCCAGCTAAGAGAACTTAAAGGTACCGCTGCGGTAATTAACCCGGCTTTGATGATAAAAGACGAACGACTAATTGGCTCATCTGTAATAGTTTTCTTACGTAACTCCGGTTCATTGATATTATTCCTTTGTTTTATTCTGCTCAGTTTGATCACGGCCCTTCTCAGATCATCGATCAACAGAAACGGAAGCATAACCAGTTTACAGGCTACCGTCAGAAAGAATGCAACAAGTACTATCGAACGAAGAGAAAGATAGAAGATAGGCATGCTAACATAAATGGAAACAAAGACGCCCACAACCAATAGATATGTGTATCCCCACCAAATGGCACTAAACCATCTTTTTGTGGCAGGCTTCCAGTTTTTAAATACACCTATCACTGCTCTAAAGCAATAATAGTCGAAAGCCAGAAGAAAAAAAGACAAAAGCAGAAGTAAAGGTAGTCTGCCCATTATTTAAAATCTATATCATCGTCCTCGTCATCAAACTCTCCGGCGCTAAATAAACTATCGAACATATCAGAAAAACCGAAGCCACCATCAAGGTAATTCTTGTTCAATTGCGAATGCTCTGCGAGTCCGTGCAGCACAAACTCCATAAGCAGCAAGGTTTGATTTTCACTTAACTTTGGATGGAACTTCTTTACCAGATCATGTAAGCCAGTTACGCCCATCAGTCCCTTCTTATATTGGGCAAAAGTCAGAGAATCGGATATATCTAAAGTATTTCCTTCCGTAAACCATTCGGTAACGGCAGTATAAGGATTTGCCGACTTGCTTTTTTTAGCCTTTTCGGGATCAGGGAAAAACCGTGAAAAAAGACTTTTTACAGCCTTGCCTATCAACGTATTGGCAACCTTAGCGGGGCCCTCAAGTTCTCCTTCATAAACCAGCTCAATTTTCCCGGTTATCGCCGGGATGATCCCAACCAGGTCTGCCATTCGCACGAAG
>DATFQH010000219.1:0-8602 GCA_035264385.1 Pedobacter sp. | reverse complement strand
TTAAGGCCGGTAGTCAGACACCAATGCAAGAGGTCGCTTGCCTTTTCTACTGGAAAAGGAAGGTCTACGGGCTCTTTTTGACTACCGGTTTCTCCTTCTTTGACCACGAAGCCCCCGCCAATAGAATAATAAGTTTCCGAGAATGCCTGACCTGAATTCAGAAATGCCTGAAAAGTAACTGCATTGGGATGAAAGGGAAGGCTTTCAAAGAAAAGAAAGATAAGGTCTTCATCATAATTAAAAGGTACGATCTGTTCCCCGCTCAAAGTCAGCACATGGTCTTTCTTGATGCAGGCTATTGAAGCATCAATGGCATTAACATCAAAAGTAACAGGATCTTGGCCGCTTAGCCCCAGCAAGACCGCGATGTCTGTGCCATGTCCCTTTCCGGTCTTGGCCAGTGAGCCATACAAAAGGATCTTTACCTGTACCACTGCGGCCAGTAAACCTGATGATTTTAACGAAGCTGTAAATTGTTGCGCTGCTCTCCAGGGCCCAAGCGTATGTGAGCTTGACGGACCTATCCCTATTTTAAAGATATCAAAAACTGATATTTGTTCCCTTTGCATTTTACAAAGCTAAAACTTAAAAATCAAAGATAACGTCAATAGAAATCATAACACCTGAGGCCGTTAAATTTATTATACCCGGAGCTATTTGGAAAATATTTTTCATAACCCACGCTTCCTTCCGTGCTGCCATTTGTATTGGTATAATTTATCCTTGACGTAGTAGCATCATGGCTGATGCCCAGCCTTAACTTTTCACCGTTACTTCTGTTGGTAAAAATATCAAAGATCAGCGAGATGACCACAGCATCCGGACTTCCTTCGCCACTGGTGCGGTACCACAGACCGGTGTTAACACCTTTATATTTAAATTGAGCACCCCCGCTTATCGAACTGGCATTGGCCTGTCTGTAATAAACAACCGATGGGATAACGTATACTCCGTCATCCTGGTTGTAATTAAAGCCACCGCCTATTTTTATCCTGTAGCTGGCATTAGCGATCAGCCTCATCGGCAATTTTGCCTGTTTACCGGTAAAGGACTCGTCGGGCTTATTGATGTGATGCACCGCAGCCCCTATCATAAAATCATGGAATACAATATTTGTACCTGCCCCGGCATCAAAATAAAACTTACTGGACGATTCGGGGATCTGCGCCGAAGAGGAGCTGCCCGGAATATAGCCGAGGCGCATATCTATCTGATCTCCAAAGACCAGCTTCTCCCAGTCTATCCTCCTGTTGGCAAAGCCAGCCTGAATGCCGAATGAGGCGACCACATCATCCCCGCCAACACTGTAAGAATAGGTCGCCGCAAAATTATTTTTATTGAGATAGGCCAGACCTTCACTGCTCCTGGTAAACAACAGCCCTACACCGCCACCGAATTTAGGGATATTAAGATCGGCCGAAGCGCTGATGTACGACAGGTCGCCGCTTAGCCCGGACCATTGGTTCCTATAGATCAGATTCATCCTGATGTCTCCTTCAAACTGCCCTGTCAGTGCAGGGTTAAGGTAAACCGGTGCGTTAAAAAACTGCGAGTAGATATGATCCTGGCTATAGCAGGCCGATCCGAACACGGATAGTAGCAGCGTCATCAATAGTTTAGCCCTTTTCATACTTCTATCTGATTAAATTGACTATCCCGGTACGTTTTGGCGCCGAGGCATTGTACGACATACCCTTCCATTCTGAACCATTAATAAATTGTACATCGACCTTCCAGAAATAAACGCCCTGAGGCATTTGCCGGCCCTTAAATACACCATCCCAGCCATCAGCAGGCTTGCCGTCATTTAGGCTGGTGGTTTCCCACATTACTTCGCCCCACTTGTCAAATATGCTGAACCGCCAGGATTTTAGCCCGAAACCTTTAGCGCTGAACAGGCGCAGGTCCGGATTTTCACCGCCTGGCATAAAGGAATTAGGTAGAAACAATGTTCCCGGCACACCTGTCACCTGTACTTCGTTGCTATAATCAGCCTTACAGCCATTCTGGTTGGTCGCTGTCAGTTTAACAGTATAGGTTCCGGCACTTTGATAAATATGGACCGGATCTTTTTCTATCGAAGTCACGCCATCTCCAAAATCCCACAAATAACCGCGGGCATCAATACTTGTATTCGTAAAATCGACTTGCAGACAACTGCAGTTTTCGTTTCTGTTGGAAGTAAAACTTACCTGTGGCTGCGGCAATACGGTTATGGTTTCTTCTGTGCTCGATGTAGAACAGCCGTTGGTAGCCGTTAAGGTAATGACATAAACACCTGCCCTTGTAAAGGTATGTTCGATGCGTTCTGGTGAGGAAATGGTTTCAGCTGTGCTTCCGTCACCAAAATTATAAGTAAAAGAGTTTGCTCCTGTACTGTTATTGAAAAAAGGAACGGTATACGGAGCACAGCCACGCTTGTCCGGGCCGTTCACCACCAGTTCAGCAATTACTGTATTCGGCGATACCGTAATCGTATGCTGGCTGGTTTGCTCTCCGCAGGGGCTTTTTGCTGTCATCGTAACCACGAAGGTTTTAAGTAGATTTGTAGCATTAAAAGTATGAGATACGCTGCTCCTGTCTTGAGTAGTAACAGAAGACCCGTCACCAAAATCAAAAAAGTACTCTGTATCACTTGCCGCAGGCGATGTATTGCTGAAGGTGACCTGAAAAGGGGAGCAGCCCGTCGTTCTGTCGGGAGAAAACATCGCTATCGGCTGTGCCCTTACTAAAACAGTAGAAGTGAAAGGCTCGGATATTCCGCAGGAACTGGTTGCCACAAGACTTACCGTATAAATTTTATCCTTGCCGGTTGGATCAGGTAAAAATACAACCGCATTTGGCGAAGCCTGATCTGAAGTCTGCCCGTTGCCAAAATCCCATTCAAAAGTGGTATTGGTTAAAGCCGTCGAGCGATTCTGGAAAGTTACAGTCAGCGGACCGCAGCCAGCTGTCCTGCTTTGATCAAAAGCTGCAAGAATCGTCTGTTGTGTTGAAAAGGTATGGCTCATTTCTGCTGCTGTGCAGCCTCCCAAGCTACTCACAACCAATTTGATCACCACAGATGTGTTGTCTTCGTTAATGGTATAGCCAGGAAAATTACGGCCTGTGCCAATTACCGTCCCATTAGCATACCATGTATAATTTCCGTTCCTTTCCACATCATCTGCAGCGGTTATATTTGCCGCGTCGAGCACAAAGGGAATACAATCCTTGTCTGTCACAAAAGAAAATTGAGCCCTCGCATTCAGATTTATGGTGATGGTTACCACATTACTCAGAATCTGTGAAGTACTGGCACAGCTGAGGTTACTCACTACCCTCCGGTAGCTGGTTGTCGTATTTAGTATGCCGGGACTAAAGTTAACAGATGTAGCGCCGGCAACGTCTGCCCAGTTTGTGCCGTCCTGGCTAGACTGCCATTGGTAGTTGTAACTGTTATCTCCGCCGGTTGGCGTGCTGCCGTTCAGTGTTGCGGCTGCCTGGCCTTCACATCTGACCTGACTTTGCCCGATCACATTATTGCCCAGATTAGGTGCCTTTCTTATAGTAATGCTTATCCGTACAGGCGATCCGTAGCACCCTGCTGCAGAAACAGGAGTGATCGTATAGGTTGCTGTACCCGAAGTATTTCCATTATTGATCAGTATATCGTTGATTTCAGTAACTGCAGCCGGAACCGTCATGTCGCTGTTTCCGGTGATCAATCCGCCGGAAATAGTGCTGGTCCATACGTATTGCACACCGGCTTGATTCGCATTCAGCCTAATTCCTGCTTGTACGCCACTGCAAATGTCCGTGCTGGCGGCAATGGGAACAACAATAGGATTGGGCAGTAGCTTAACAGTAAGGTCAAATGCTTCACCTTCGCAACCATTAAGCATTGGTGTTATGCGATAGATGACAGTTGCCGTAGCTGTAGCACTTGTATTGACCAGGATGTCACCGATCTCTGCTCCAGTTCCCGAATTTGCAAAACCGCTGGCATTTGAGGACCCCGTTACCCTCCATTTGAATGTACTTCCTGCAGCAGCCGACGGCACATAGGCCACGGATTTTCCGGTGCAAATGGTTTTTTCGGTGGCTGTGGTAATCACATTCAGGGGCTTGATGTCAATGCTTACTGGAGCATTAATAACATCACACGGGGCAGCGAGGGGCGTTACGGCCCTTAAGATCAATTCCGCTTTTCCGGCCAGCCGCTCTGCAGCAGAGGGTGTATAAACTGCATGCAGATCATTCCTGTCTGTAAACGTCCCTGAGCCGCCTACCCATATTCTGGAAATCACCGTTCCCCCGGTTATGCTGCCCTGGAGCTGTAACGAAGCATAGTAGCATATGGGGGTGTAGCTACCGGGATTGATTACCGGTGATGGCTTGAAGCTGATCCGCTGAGTAGTATTTACAATGCCACAGTTGTTCTTATGCATCACGGTAACCGTATAAGTACTATAATCCTTAAACACAATATTCGGTTGCTGAGAATGCTCGTCTGTATTGCTGCCAAAGGAATAATTCCCTCCAGTAACTGTCCAGGTATACGTGTCGGGCTCTATTTGCGCTGTCCCTGTCAGCTCTGTTCTTGTCGGCCCCGCCGATGAGTTGAAATCATAAGCCTTCAGGTTGCACAAAGTGACGTCAGGTGACAGCAGGGCAGTGGGTGCTGAGTTGATGATAACGGTCTGTTCCGGTGTAGTTACCGTACCACACGATTCGGTGCTAATGGACAGGGAAATCTTATAAATGCCAGGATTTGTGAACCTGAATTCAGGTGCTCTGCTGGTTTGATTTCCACTTGCGTAGCTGACCGTTCCTCCGGTGATGTTCCACAAATAAGTATTTCGTGCATTGCAGTTGTTATCTATTACCGAGGTATTTGTGGGTTTCAGTACCGCAGGGGTACAGCTAATGGCTCCTGGAGCGCCGCTAAAGTTGAAACTGGGCCGAGGCGGTCTTTGTACGCATATCGTTCTGATATCCTCACTTGGCCGGCAAATGCCTACATCGTTATTGGCTACTAGCTTTACAACATGGATGCCTGGTGTAGCAAAGCCCTGGTAATTAAATACTTCTTCCGTACTCATCAGAACCCCGTCTACATACCACTTCCATTGCATGCTGAGTGAGCAGTTTGAATTGTTTCCTCTTGTTGAAGTGTTGGTAAAAGTAACGGGCGTATTCAAACATACAGCCGTCGCTGTAGCGGGATCGATATGGGCAACAGGTCTGGAGAAAATCTTAGGATAAGTAGTTGCCGAAACCGATGCCGATGAGCAAAAAGGATTTAGCGTTGTGACCGAAACGCGAAACGAATTTTCAATCCTGGTTCCGTTCCCCAAATTTATCGGTGGTTCGCCACAGGAGGTTTTTTTGTAGTTATGCGTCAGAGCCCCACCGCTTGTCATCAGCTCGCAATGGTTCAGCCTGTCTTGTTTTCCGTCTCCCCAGGTGATCAGATATACTGATCCTGGGTAATTATGCTGAATCCCGCTCTCACCGCTAATGTTTACAGAATAGGAGATATCGGCACCGGTACCTGTTTCCGGGTCTATACATCCAATATCTGTCCCTCCTGATTGAATGTTTACTTTAGAGGGGGTATTTAGCAGCAGATAAGTTTTGTTGGATTTAATGGTGTTGCCACCCGATATGCGCTCCCCCCTGATGGTTATGGTATAATAGGCCGGCACTAAGTTATCCAGATCAAATCCGGCAGCGGTTTGGGTATAGGTTTGCGTAACCCCGGTAAGCTCGTTCTTCAAGTCGAGAGACGCTACCGTAGCCGAAGTAGTGCTTTGCTTCAGGATCATTGCCTTATCATTACCTACGGCACTACCGCACCAGCCATAAGTCCCGGCTGAAAGCACTTCGTCGACTCTGGAAGGTATAACCTCTATTTCCGGCCCGGTTACATCTATGATATTTATGTTGCCCGCATACACCGTAATGGTCTGCGGACTCGTAGTTTTGATCCTCAGTTTATAATTACTGCCGGAATTAAAATTTCCCGGAATGAGCCCGTTTATGTGTGTGGAGAAAAATCCTCTACTCTCCCCAATTTTTGTTTCGCTATTAAAATTTCCATTTGCATCTGAGATGTAAAGCTCGAAAACGTTGCTTGCTGAAAAGCAATTATTATTAATAAGTACCGATATTGGCACTGAAAGGCTGCTTCCGCGACCATAAGGTCCGTTTTCTACAACTCCAATGTTTATTTGCGCATGAACATGGATGGAGACAAACGATATTAAAAAAAAGGCTATAACGGGTAATAATTTCCTCATTCTGACGTTCGCCTAAATGTATGAAACTATTTTTCCATTTGCAATAGCAATATGGATGATCTTTTATGACCCTATAATTACCGTCCGCCTACATACCAAAAAAGCCTGCTTTTTCAGCAGGCTTTTTATAAATTAAGCAGGGCTAGATTACATCATGCCGCCCATGCCACCACCACCCATTGGTGGCATACCTGCACCAGCAGGAGCATCTTCCGGATCATCAGCCAATACCACTTCAGTAGTCAGCAACATGGCTGCAATTGAAGCTGCATTTTCCAAAGCTACACGACCAACTTTCGTCGGGTCAATAACTCCGGCAGCAATTAAATTCTCATATACATCAGTACGTGCGTTATAACCAAAGTCGGCTTTGCCTTCTTTAACTTTTTGAACAACGATCGAACCTTCGATACCAGCATTCTGACAGATCTGACGTAAAGGCTCTTCAATAGCACGACGGATGATTTGGATACCAGTAGTTTCGTCATCATTGATACCTTTCATGCCTTCCAATGCCTCAATAGCACGGATGAAAGCAACACCACCACCAGCTACGATGCCTTCTTCAACCGCTGCGCGGGTTGCATGTAATGCATCATCAACGCGGTCTTTTTTCTCTTTCATTTCCACTTCAGAAGCAGCACCAACGTAAAGAACAGCAACACCGCCGGCCAGTTTAGCCAAACGCTCCTGTAATTTTTCCTTATCGTAATCAGATGTAGTTGTCTCAATCTGCGCTTTGATCTGGTTAACACGGGCTTTGATGTCCTCAGACTGACCAGCGCCATTAATGATCGTTGTATTATCTTTATCAATAACAACTTTCTCAGCTGTACCCAGATAAGTAAGATCAGCATTCTCCAGTTTATAACCTCTTTCTTCAGAGATTACAGTACCGCCTGTTAAAATCGCGATATCTTCCAGCATAGCCTTACGACGGTCACCAAAACCAGGAGCCTTAACAGCAGCAACTTTCAGTGATCCGCGGATCTTGTTCACTACTAATGTAGCCAGTGCTTCACCGTCAAGATCTTCAGCAATGATCAATAATGGCTTGCCGGTTTGAACTTGTTTTTCAAGTACAGGTAACAATTCCTTCATGTTGCTGATCTTTTTGTCATAGATCAAAATGTACGGGTTTTCAAGTTCCGCCTCCATTTTATCAGCATTGGTTACAAAATAAGGAGACAGATAACCACGGTCGAACTGCATACCTTCAACAGTTCTTACTTCAGTTTCAGTGCCCTTTGCTTCTTCAACTGTAATTACACCATCTTTACCAACTTTACTCATTGCCTCAGCAATCAGTGCACCGATCACCTCATCATTGTTTGCTGAAATAGATGCAACCTGTTTAATTTTATTGTTGTCTTCACCAACAGTTTGCGACTGGGCTTTTAGATTTTCAACAATAGCAGTAACCGCTTTGTCAATACCACGTTTCAGATCCATTGGATTTGCACCCGCTGCTACGTTTTTAATACCAGCAGTTACGATAGCCTGAGCAAGTACAGTTGCAGTAGTAGTTCCGTCACCTGCAATATCTGCAGTTTTAGAAGCTACCTCTTTAACCATCTGAGCACCCATGTTTTCGATAGGATCTTTCAGTTCGATTTCTTTAGCTACAGTTACACCATCTTTAGTGATTGCAGGTGAACCAAATTTCTTGTCAATAATTACATTGCGGCCTTTCGGACCTAAAGTTACTTTCACAGCATTAGCCAAAATGTCAACACCTCTTTTCAGGGCGTCACGGGCTTCTACGTTATATTTTACTTGTTTTGCCATTGTGTTGTTTAGTAGTAAGTGTCAAGTATGCGTGCCGGGAATACCGATAGCTACTCAATACTGTTGTTTCTAATTAATTCTTATTTTTTGCTAACAGATCAGGATGTGTTATTTACTGTCTAGGTAAGTACTGCGTAGATATCAGTTTCACGCATGATCAGATAATCTTTACCTTCATATGGAAGTTCAGTACCACCATATTTGCCATAGATCACTACATCGCCTACTTTCACTGTTGGTTTTTTACCTTCTGAATCTTCTTCAGAAACTGATACCACAGTTCCCTTTGATGGTTTTTCTTTTGCAGTATCAGGGATATAGATTCCTGAAGCTGTCTTTTCTTCTGCCGCAGCAGGCTCAACAATAACTCTGTTTGATGTGCCTGAAATGGGTTTAAGGTTTAAAGCCATAACTTGATATAAATTATTTTTTAAGTTAAAAATTTAAAAGTCGTATTAACTACTGGCTTCAGTCTATCAGTTTTTATGCCAATACAAGTATGCTTGACAAATTTGCACAGCCTTGTCAGC
>DATFQH010000218.1:0-8506 GCA_035264385.1 Pedobacter sp. | reverse complement strand
TGTTAATGATCAGAAGATCAAAGTGGTTGAAATGAAATCAGAATAATTATTATTTATAAATGTCGTTCAGAACATTCGCAAGGCAAATACCACCCTTCAGCAATTGCTCATTCAAGAGACCGGCGAAATCAAAATTGTATTTATAACTCAATTTGTCTTCTGCCTTTGTATTTGCATATATTTTATTGCAGGCAAGATAAGAACCATAAACGTAGTCCTTCAAAGACGCAATCTTCCAGGCCGTCAATTGTTCTTTAGTAGCATGATCTATTGCCACTGAATACTCAGTATAACTCAGTTGCTGATATTCAATCAGCGACTCATCCCATATCCTGTGCAAATTAGATTTTTCTCCAAACCAGGTCAGGTAAACTTTATTTCCTCCAAGATCATCCTTACGTGCGGTATGCATGGGCTGATTCAGATCGCCAACCAGGTGAATCAGCATCCGCATCGCCATTTTTTTTTGGTCTGCATTACTTTTCGGATCCTTTAGAATGGCAGCCATTTCTATCGTTTTGTTGTATACATTCGGGCTTTTTTCAGCATCCAGAAGAACATCCAGCCCAGCTTGATCCAGTCCCTCAGGCAAATTTACAAAATGCCAATTATAAAGATAATTATAAGCCGGATCAGATTTAACAAAATCTCCCCAGTTACTGGCCATAGCCAGGCTTTCATAGCCTAATATACCCCTGACACCTTTCCTGGCTTTGCTGGTCAGATGATTTTCAGCTATCTGGCCAACTATCCTGTGTCCCAGCATTCCCCATGCACCCGCACTTGAAGGAGCATAAACAAGTACACAGAACATCACAATTACTTTAAATGCCTTAGTAATTTCTTTCGTCATCATAATCCTTTAGAATGCCTATAATGGCTGTGGAACACATTTTATTTTTTGTTTTAGATCCAACTCCAGCAATCTTTGGTTTTCAGTACTTTCAAGCACCAATGTTTCAGATTCAGCAAACACGATCCTGAAACTCTTTATATACTGACCAATCTGATAACAACCGGAAATTTTTTGTTTGTAATTGGCTTTTGTGTAAGTGCCCGCTAGAAAAACAGTATCCGCTCTTACTTTATAGGTTCCTTTTGCGTATTCCTTCCAGATGCCGTTATTGAAGCAGGAATCTGAATAATAATTTACCTTCGAATGCGTAGTCAGGTCCACATAAAATGAATCACAAGTAAACTTAAATTTGTGCCTGGCATAATTCAGCAATTTACCAGCATCCGCCACACTGTCCTGATTCCATATGCCCTGCAGGAAATCCGCACCCTTTCCCTGTACATCAGGCAGCCTTTTGCACGCGGCACATAAGCCGCACCAGATCATTAACAGAAAAAAGAGTTTACGCATTGTACCTACCCATCCCTGACGCTATTTAAGGCTTCCCACCATATCTTCAGGACGAACCCATTCATCAAACTGTTCACCCGTCAGCAAACCGAGCTCTACAGCCGCCGCTCTCAGCGTCTTATTTTCCTTGTGTGCCTTCTTTGCAATTTTCGCTGCATTTTCGTACCCAACATGCGGGTTTAACGCAGTAACCAACATTAATGAGTTCTCCAGATGTCTTTTAATTTCCGGCAAATTTGGCAATATTCCTTCCGCACACTTATCATTAAATGATACACAAGCATCTCCAATCAGCCTCCCCGACTGCAAAACATTGGCTGCAATTACAGGCTTAAAAACATTGAGTTCAAAATGGCCATTACTTCCACCTATACTCACAGTTACATCATTACCCATTACCTGAGCGCACACCATAGTCATAGCTTCAGGCTGAGTAGGGTTCACTTTTCCCGGCATAATTGACGATCCCGGTTCATTATCAGGAATGATGAGCTCACCGATTCCACAGCGGGGTCCCGAACTCAATATCCGTACATCATTGGCTATTTTCATCAGCGACACCGCAGTTCTCTTGTAAGCAGCGCTCAGCTCAACCATAGCATCATGAGCGGCCAGCGCTTCAAATTTATTTGGAGCCGTTACAAACGGAAGACTTGTTAGTTCAGCAATTTTTGCAGCTACCAGAACATCATAACCCTTAGGCGTATTCAGCCCGGTACCTACCGCCGTTCCGCCAAGCGCCAGTTCGGCAATCATAACCAGGGCATTTTTAATTGCACGGATGCTGTTGTCAATTTGCTGCACATAACCAGAAAACTCCTGTCCAAGAGTAAGTGGGGTAGCATCCATAAAGTGCGTACGTCCTGTCTTCACGATATCACTAAAATCTGCAGCCTTTTTGTGCAATGTATTGCGCAGTTTTTCCAATCCCGGGATGGTCACTTCAACTGCCTGTTTATACGCTGCAATGTGCATCGCTGTAGGATAAGTATCATTTGACGACTGCGATTTATTGACATCATCATTGGGATGCAGAACTTTTTTATCATCGGCCAGACTTCCCCCGCTTAACACATGCGCGCGATTGGCAATTACTTCATTACCATTCATATTACTCTGTGTTCCGGAGCCGGTCTGCCAGATCACCAGAGGGAACTGGTCATCCAGACTTCCGGATATTACCTCATCACAAGCCTTTGCAATCAGTTCTGCTTTTTCTTTCGACAATACACCAAGCTCATTATTAGCCAACGCAGCTGCCTTTTTCAGGTAACCAAAGGCATGGATGATCTCTTTCGGCATAGAAGCCTCAGGTCCGATCTTAAAATTATTTCTTGAACGTTCAGTTTGAGCTCCCCAGTATTTATCCGCAGGAACCTGTACTTCACCCATCGTATCGTGTTCAATTCTAAAACTCATAGTGCTATTATTCTTTAGATTTTAATTTTCCTAAAATTCAGATCATCGGACATCAATTGTTCATCGATGCACCTCTTATTGTATCTAACGGCAAATTTAGTTTTTTTGGTTTTAAAGCGTTGGATTTATAAAAGATATTTGGATTCGTTACATAAACTCCGTTTTAAGGTGGCAAAACTAGCAATGTTTAAAACTCTTTTACGTTAAAAGTGTTAATATCCTTAATTTTCCAGCTTCAAATCGTTTGTATCCTTCATGAATTATCGTAATATCCTGGCCGTGTCTGCAATAGGCACTTTTTTATTTCTAGCCTGTTCAAATCCGCAAAAAGATGGCACACTGAAAATTCCGTCAAAAGAAAGGACCGCCGGCGACGACAAGGCCGACAGTTTGCTGCTGAAATATGACCCCGCCAAAGGTGACAAATGGATTGCTGATTTTGTCTATAACCTGCATAAGAAGTATGGATTCAATGGCAACATGCTTGTTGCCAAGGATGGGAAGATCCTATACGAAAAAGCAATAGGCTGGGCCGACTACCTGCATAGGGACAGCCTCAAAATAAACTCTGAGTTTGAGCTTGCTTCAGTAACCAAGACCTTTACAGGCACAGCTATTATGCAGCTGATTGAACAAGGTAAATTATCCCTTACAGATGATGTTAAAAAATTCTATCCGAATTTCCCATATGAGGGCATCAACATAAAGCTTCTGCTTACACACCGCAGCGGCATGATGAATTATGTTTATTTCACAGATGGCATCTGGAAGGACAAAAAAAAACCGATGAGCAATAACGACGTAATGAATCTCATTGCCGAGCATAAGCCAAACCGGTACGCTAAACCTGACACCCGCTTTCATTACAATAACTCTAATTATATGGTACTGGCCGCCATCATAGAAAAGGTAACCGGCAAACCATACGCAGATTACATGATGGAAAACATCTTTAAACCTGCAGGCATGAAAAATACTCATGTTTATTCAACAACGGTCTACCCTAAAATACCCGTAGATGTTGTAGGCCACGATCGTACCTGGAGATATTCAGTTGTACAGAATTTTTTAGACGGACCAGTAGGCGATAAGGGAATTTACAGCACGCTCCATGACCTGGTACTTTTCGATAAATCATTAAAAAATGGTCGGTTACTGAAGAAACAAAGTTTGGATTCGGCGTATACAGGCCATAACAAAGCGATAAACGGGCACTTCAACTATGGTTACGGCTGGAGAATCTTTGACGGGGAAAATCAAAAAGTAGTTTACCATACCGGCTGGTGGCATGGGTTCAGGCACATCTACGTGCGTGATGTTAAAAACAACATAGTGATCATATTCCTGGGTAACCTTACCAATGGCAGTTTGCTTCATCTGGACGATCTCTATAAGCACCTCAAGACTCCTGTAATACGTAAAGGCGCGTATTCAGGCTCGGGGTCATTGCCGGGTAGTGACGAAGACTAAGAAATTTTGTCGAAGGCAATCCCTCTGCTTCTTTTTGCCAGGTAAGTTTTTAAAAGGCTGTTTTTCGGATGTTCCAGCGCAGGATCTTCAGTAAGGATCTCCATAACTGTATTCCGGGCCTCCTGCAAAATGAGCTGATCCTTTGCGAGATCTGCGAGTTTTAGCTCAAGAATCCCGCTCTGTTGTGTACCCGCAATATCTCCCGGTCCGCGCAGGTGCAGATCAATTTCCGAGATCTCAAAACCATTATTTGTCTTTACCATCGTATCCAAACGTAGCTTCCCCTCCTTAGTCAGTTTATTTCCGGACATCAGTATACACAATGACTGCTCGGCCCCGCGACCAACCCGACCGCGTAGCTGGTGCAATTGAGATAAACCAAAACGCTCTGCATTTTCTATTACCATTACCGAAGCATTAGGCACATTTACCCCTACTTCAATTACCGTTGTTGCCACCATAATCTGACTTTTGCCCTCAATGAACTGCTGCATTTCATATTGTTTATCAGCATTGCTCATTTTACCATGTACTATACTCACCTGATACT
Source organism: Pedobacter sp. (assembly GCA_035264385.1). Lineage (GTDB taxonomy): Bacteria > Bacteroidota > Bacteroidia > Sphingobacteriales > Sphingobacteriaceae > Pedobacter. The sequence continues at coordinate 3,701 of DATFQH010000218.1, read as the reverse complement.
GCGGCCTCGGAAACTGATAACCCATCTGTTCGACTCCTGCCTCAAGATGGAGCAAGTCCAGCTTTTCGCTTTCCTTAATCAAAGGATAAACAATATAGACCTGCCGGCCCTTTGCAATCTCCTCCTTCATAAAACCAAACATCCTTAGCCTTTGTCCTTCATAAAGATGCCTTGTTTCAATCGGTTTCCTGCCCACAGGCAATTCATCGATAACAGAAACATCCAGATCTCCATATAGTGTCATTGCAAGTGTCCGCGGAATAGGGGTGGCCGTCATGACCAGAATATGGGGTGGCACCACATTTTTACGCCACAATTTAGCACGCTGCTCTACACCAAAACGATGTTGTTCGTCAATTACGACAAGCCCAAGGTTTTTAAAGACCACCTTATCCTCTATAAGCGCGTGTGTACCGACCAGAATATCAAGCGCACCCGATTCCAGTTCCTGATGCAGCTGAAGCCGCTGCTTCTTTGTCGTACTCCCAGTCAGGATGCCTGCCCGGATCAGACGCCCATTCAACAGCGAAGTGATGGATTGATAGTGCTGCCGCGCTAATATCTCAGTAGGAGCCATCATACAAGCCTGAAATCCATTATCATTCGCAAGCAGCATGCTCATAAGTGCCACAGCAGTTTTTCCACTTCCAACATCTCCCTGGACGAGCCTGTTCATCTGAATACCCCGCTGAGTGTCAAGCCGGATTTCTTTAACCACACGCTTCTGCGCATTGGTCAACTCAAATGGAAGCACGTCCCTATAAAAGGTATTTACCCTTTCACCGACGACAGTAAACAAATGCCCTTTAAACCGCAGCTCACGCTGCTGCTTGTTGTGCAGCATTTGCAGCTGAATGAAAAACAACTCCTCAAACTTTAACCTGCGCTCTGCGTTTTTCAAAGCATTCAGATCCTTGGGGAAATGTATATTCAGCAAGGCATCTTTCCTGCCGGCCATTTTATACTTATCCAGAATATAGGGTGGTATAGTCTCCCTTACATCCTTTAGAAGTTGTTCGATAACTATGCTTTGCAGTTTCTGTATGCCTTTGGTGTCGAGAAAAGACCGCTTTAATTTATCTGTAGAATGGTATACCGGTTGCAGACGAAGGTTACCTGTAACAGTTGCAGGTCTTGGATAGTGCTCCAGTTCGGGATGTGAAATACTATAACTCCCGTTAAACGCAACCGGCTTTCCGAATACAATATAGACCTTGCCCCTGCTTACATTCTCATCCACCCATTTCAGACTCTGGAACCATACCAATTCAATGGTTCCGGTTTCATCAGTAAGCTTTGCCACCAGTCTTTTCTTCTGCTTTTCACCGATCATTTCCTTGTGGGTGATCCTGCCGAGAATCTGTACAAACGGCAAATCCGGATTCAATTCATTGATCTTATAATACCGGGTCCGGTCAATATATCTGAAGGGAAAATAATTGAGCAGCTGTTCACAGGTAAAGATACCCAGCTCCTTTTGCAGCAGATCTGCGCGTTTAGGCCCTACGCCCTTAAGAAATTCTATAGCGGTATCTAAGGTAGAAGCAAACAAAGCCTAAATATTTTTTCTCTTAAATGTAAGTATATCTTTCAGTACAGCCCAATTAAATACTAAAACCGAGATCAGTAAAAGCAAATAAGCTGATAATTTATAGCTGTCGATATGTTCATCGAAATACAGCACCGCAACACCGAAGGCAATGATTGGGTTAATGTAAATAATTATCCCAAGAGTTGACGATGGAATTCCGATCAGTGCATATAAACTTAAAAATAAGGGGATGATCGTAAACACAACCGCCACAACAGTAATGTTTCCCCAAAACCATACAGATGAAGGGAAACCGGCATGCCTTGTCAAATAAAAAGGCAGCATAATGATCACCGCCATACCAATCTGTACAGCAAGCACATTAAGCTTGTCCAGATGTTGCATCTTACGCTGAAGAATCAGATAAAGCGCATACAACAGCGCAATCACCACAGACCACATCACCTCAATTAAAGACCCGGAAGCCAAAAGTATGATACTAAGCAGTGCAATGGCCAAAGACACCAGCTTTAACTTTGAAAGTTTTTCTTTCAAAAGAATAAACCCACCAAAAGCAGTGAGAAGCGGACAGACCATGTACGCAAAGGCAGCAGACTGCAGGCTCACTTTATTTACTGCGTAGATATAACTAAACCAGTTTAAAGTGAGAAATACCGTTGAAGCCGCAAGCTGAACAAAAATAATTCCGCGCTGCCTTTTTGATACAGAGATGATATAAGCAATATCAACTTTAAGTTCTTTTCGTCTGAAGAGTAAAATAGAAAGCCAGATCAATACCAGTGAGGTAAAGATTCTATAATACAGAATCTCTTCAGAAGGAAACGCTTTAAGATTTCTAAGGGGAATCGAGAAAAAGCCCCATATCGCAAAAGATAATATTCCCGCAAAGAAATACCGAAAGTTGGATCCGGGCAAAACTTAAGCTTTATAAGCAGTCATGGAAATTTCAACATTTACCCCTTTAGGCAGGCCCCGCACAGCTACAGTCTCGCGTGCAGGAAAATTGCCCTCAAAGTAAGATCCGTAAATTTCATTGACCTCAGCAAATAAGCCCATATCGGAAAGAAATATAGTCGTCTTTACAACATCCTCAAAGCCATAAGAAGCTTCCAGCAATACCGCCTTTATATTTCTCATTACCTGATGCGTTTCTTCTGCAATAGAAGAAGATATCACCTCACCATTTGCCGGATTAATAGCCACCTGGCCAGACATAAATAAAAAGCCGTTCGCTATCACCGCCTGATTGTATGGCCCTATAGGTGCCGGCGCATTGGTTGTATTGATAATTTTATTCATTTTAAAAGAGGATATCAAATAATTTCCAGATTATACCCGCGAGAAAAACAACAATAGCAAATGCATTGATAAAATGCATTATCCTGATATTGGTATTCGTAGGCCTGTTCGGGTCCTTTTTTCTAAACAGATACATATACGTGCAAACTTAGATATTTTTTGAACAATACAGGCTCAACTTCACATAATCAACAAAGAAAGTTGAACCCAAAAAAAGGGATACAAAAAAGGGGGTTCCAAATTGGAACCCCCTCTTTATTAGTTTTAGAAAAAGCTTAGTTTCTAGCAGTTTCAACGCGACGGTTTTGTATACGACCTTCTTCAGTGTCATTTGAAGCAATTGGATTAGCTTCGCCATTACCTTTAGTTGTAACCTGACTAGCGTTAACACCAGTGTTAACTAAGTAAGTTTTAACTGAATTTGCTCTGTCTTTAGACAATTTCAAATTGTATGCAGCAGTACCTTCGCTAGAAGCGTAACCATTTACAGCTACTTTACCACCGTTTTCACGCAATACTGAAGATAATTTATCTAAAGTTGGGTAAGCCTCAGTTTTTAAAACTGATGAGTTAAATTCAAATTGAATAGTTTCGAAACCAGTTACGTTATCTGCTGGAGTAACAGGAGCTGGTTTAGGAAGCGGGCATCCAGAACCATCAACAGCTGTTCCTGCAGGAGTACCAGGACATTTATCAAACTGATCAGAAACACCGTCACCGTCAGAATCTTTTTTCAAATCTTCAACTGCTTTCTCAACGTTAGCAACACGATTTTTCAATGCTTCAACTTCTTGACGCAATGAAGGATCTTTCAATTCATCATACATCAAAGCAAGTGGGTTAACCCAAT
>DATFQH010000217.1:0-4766 GCA_035264385.1 Pedobacter sp. | reverse complement strand
TACCTATTGCCCGTTTATATGCAGCAGGGATGATTTTAAGTGGTATGTCAATGGGTGTGATGATGATGCTGGATAACCTTACGGTCATTGGGATCGCAGGTACAGGTCTTATGATGGGCATGGCCTATGGTTTTTTTTGGGCGAACCGGGTTTTCCTGGCTTTAACTACTACCAGGGATGAGAATAGAAATTATTACTATGGGCTGGAAGCGCTATTTTTTACCTTTGCCTCTATCATAGTACCGCTAGGTGCCGGTTACCTGATCGCTTCCACACATCAATTTGGCTGGTTCGGCGGTAAAACTGAGCATGCGTACTATTTATTAACAGGACTCGTTTTAGTACTGACGTTAATCGCCTCCTTGATTATCAGTCTTGGTAAGTTCAGAAACCCGGAAAAAGCCCGGTTTATTTATTTCCGATTTCACAAAATGTGGCGTAAAATGCTACTTATGGCTTCTCTAAAGGGGGTTGCACAAGGCTTTGTTATTGCTGCGCCTGTGATGCTGATCATGAAACTAGTGGGCGAAGAGGGCTCTGTTGGCTCCATTCAATCTATCGGATCTGTTATGTCGGCGATAATGCTATATCTTCTGGGCAGGCTCTCTGCGCCAAGGCACCGTCAAAAAATCTTCACAGCAGGACTTTTCCTGTTTGTGCTTGGTGCATTTGTAAATATGACATTGTATAATGCCCCTGGAGCTATTTTTTTTGTCGGCTGTCTGGTATTCGCCCGTCCATTACTTGACCTCGCCTATTTCCCTGTTCAGCTTGGTGTAATTGAATGTGTTGCGGCGAAAGAAAAAAGAAATCAATTCACTTATATCTTTAGCCATGAAGTTGGTTTATATATCGGTCGGGTTTTTGGGTGTATGCTTTTTATTCTTATAGCGCGCAATTTGAATGAGGACGTTGCTTTAAGGTACGTGCTCTTTGCCGTTGCTGTTGTACAGATGCTATCCGTTGCGGTTGTCCGTACAATTTTAAAAGATCCCGAGTGGTGTGAAGCGCCGAAAGCCACACCACTACAGGTTGCTGCACTGAAAGAACCGGCAGAACTATAAGCGATCTGCAAGTCCATTGTTATAAACTGGTTTTGTTCTAATGAGTGTTATTGTTTTATCTTCAGATCAAACCATTGAAAACCATGAGGCTCAAGCCGGTCCGGATGGGCAGTTGAAAGCAGGGGCATAAAATCGTACTTTTCCCTTAGTTCTTTGGGCAATTGCAAATCTGCCTGCTCAGGCTGGAAGTTGTGCACAGTTAACAAATGCTTGTCTTTATATTTGTATTCCATCATCAGCAACTCTGCCGACTGGTATATTTCCCAGCTTCCAAGTCCGATTTCCGGATGTTGGTTGCGCAGACTGATCATTTTTCTAACGAACTCGAGTAATGAACCATGCTGACCTGACTGCATTCTGACATTGATCTTTTGAAAACTATAGTCACCATAGGCTATAACCGGTCGAAAGGTTCCAGCGCCATGAGAAAAGCCTGCATTAGCACTTGTGTCCCATTGCATTGGTGTTCTGACCGAAAGACGTTCCCGCAAGGTGAGGTCGTCTCCCATACCAATTTCTTCACCATATCTGATCATTTGTGCACCAGGAGAAGAAAATAGAATACTATAGGCCATTCTGAGCAACCGCGTGTCAGCAAGCATTGGTGCAAGGCGTCTGCGTATTCCGCGTTCGTAGATCTGCATAGTTGGTTCCGGGCCAAAACGCTCGAAAACATAGCCGCGTTGTGTGTTAGAAAGTCGCTTAAGGTCAATTTCGTCGTGATTTCTCAAAAAATATACCCACTGCGCCTGGGAAGGCTTGAACCGGAACTCCCTCATTGCTTTTATATAAGAGGCCGGATCGTTTTTAGCCAGCGCGTAAAACAGATGCTGGTTGGCGTAAAAATTAAACATCATCTTCAGCCGGGTTGCGTCCTTACCAAAGTATTCAGCATTTTCATCAGCTGTTACATTAGCCTCTCCGAGCAATATTGCCTCTGTATTGACCTTTTTTACTGCGGCGTTCAAACGCGTAAGTATTCTGTACATATGCGCGGGATCTCTTGCTCCTGTTTCAGGTATATCTATTACAAAAGGAACAGCATCAAGTCTGAAACCGTCCATCCCCTGTTTTAGCCAATAAGTGAGCACGGATATTGCCATTTCTCTTACCTGTTCATTTTGGAAGTTCAGATCGGGCTGAAAGTCATAGAACCGGTGAAAATAATAACTTTTGGCAGGTTCGTCATAAGTCCAGGTTTCATTTTGAACGCCAGGGAACACCATACCCTTAGCAAAATCTTTGGGCTGTTTTTTAGCCCAGACATACCACTTGTGGTAAACAGATGTGGTATCGGCCCGGGCCGCCTTAAACCAGGGATGTTCGACGGAGGTATGGTTGATAACCAAATCCATTAACACCTTCATGTTTTTTGATTTTGCCGCTTTCATGAAGGCATGAAAATCAGCAGAAGTGCCAAGCCGACTGTCGATGCCATAAAAATCAGTAATATCATACCCGTCATCCTGATCCGGGGTTGGCTGAAAGGGTGCCAGCCAGATGGCGGTCACGCCCAGATCTTTCAGATAGTCAAGTCTGCGGGTGAGTCCCCGAAAATCTCCTCTGCCGTCTCCGTCACTATCTTGAAAGGTTTCTACGTCGAGGTTATAAATGACGGAATTTGCATACCAACTGGGAGTTGTGATCGTCTGATTTTCTTGCGGCTGCTGATCTTGTTCTTGATGACAGCCAAGGATAGGTAACATAATGTAAGCAATCGCTAACAATGAAGGGGCATGGGATTGTTTCCCTGGAAGGAAGCTAAAAAAAGAGATCATGTCGATATATTTTTTATGAAAACAGCAGCTGCAGGGATAAGTTTATCATTTTACAATTCCATTTACTAATTACCGGCCAGATGCGTATTTGTCGCATCATTTGAAGTCAAATACCAGTTTATACCGAAAATAACGGATTTCTGAAATCTTCAAAACAAGGTCACAAATTGGATGTTATAAACAACAAAAATCCCATGATAACTGAAATAGATGCAGTAACACACAAATTGGTATCCGCTGCTTTGAACCAGCAATTGATTGATGCCGATATTAAAATTACAACATTGACAAATGAAAATGCCAGACTAAGAAAAGATGAACAGCCGGTTGAGGTGACTAAAATTCAAAAACGCAGTCGCCCGAACTACTTGCTTAGGTTGTTATGATAAGGCGGATTTTGACAAATCTGCATTTGTCTTCTCATCGCTCCCTATACAATTAACGATTCACTATATGAATAAACTTTCTACCGGAAATCCTTACCCGCTGGGCGCAACCTGGGATGGAAAAGGTGTAAATTTCGCAATCTACGCCGGAAATGCTGAAGCTGTAGAGCTCTGTCTGTTTGATCAGGATTGCGATAAGGAAATCCAGCGGATCAAACTTGTAGAAAAAAATCGATTCATCTGGCATATTTATGTCCACAACATCGAGCCTGGGCAATGTTATGGCTATAGGCTACACGGGCCCTATGATCCTGCTCAGGGGCACCGCTATAACCCGCACAAACTGCTGATTGATCCTTACGCTAAAGCTATTTCTGGAGCGGTAAACTGGCACGACAGCTTGTTCGGTTATGACCTCGAGCAAGACGATATGATTATCAGCACCAGCGATAGTGCTCCTTATGTACCAAAGTCCGTAGTGGTCGACCCGTATTATGACTGGGAAGGAGTTCAAAAGCCCCACCGCCATTACAATGAGTCCGTAATCTATGAAGCACATGTTAAAGGCTTAACGATATTACACCCTAAGATTCCTCGAAAAATCAGGGGAAGTTATGCTGCAATAGCCCATCCTGCGATTATTGAACATCTAAAAGAACTTGGTGTAACTGCCATAGAGTTGATGCCGGTACATCAGTTCATTAACGATCGGATTCTAACTGAAAAAAACTTAAACAACTATTGGGGCTACAATACCATAGGCTTTTTTGCGCCTGACAGTAAATATTCATCTTCAGGCTACAAGGGTGGCCAAGTACGTGAGTTTAAAGATATGGTTAAAGCCTTGCACCGGGAAGGAATTGAGGTTATCCTTGATGTAGTTTACAACCATACTGCAGAGGGAAATCATCTTGGACCTACATTGTCATTTAAAGGCGTTGATAATGAAGGTTATTACCGTTTAGCTGAGGATAAGCGGTATTATATGGACTATACCGGAACCGGCAATACACTAAACGCCAATTCACCTGCTGTTCTTCGTTTGATGATGGATAGCCTTCGTTACTGGATTCTGGAGATGCAGGTGGACGGCTTCCGTTTTGATTTGGCATCGACGCTCGCAAGGGGACTAAATGAAGTCAATATGCTTGGCGCATTTTTTAGCATCATTCATCAGGATCCGGTGATCTCTCAGGTAAAATTAATTGCTGAACCATGGGATATCGGAGAGGGCGGCTATCAGGTAGGTAATTTTCCATCAGGATGGGCCGAATGGAATGGAAAGTACAGGGACTGTATTCGTGACTACTGGCGTGGTGAGGAAAGTATGCTTGGAGAATTCGCTTCCCGCATTACAGGAAGTCCTGACCTTTACCAGGACAATGACCGCAGTCCGACCGCCAGTGTTAATTTCATCACTGCACACGATGGTTTTACCCTGCACGACCTGGTCAGCTATAATGGCAAACACAATGAGGCAAATGGTGAAGATAATCAGGACGGTGAGGATCACAACCGCTCCAGCAATTACGGTGCGG
>DATFQH010000216.1:0-3112 GCA_035264385.1 Pedobacter sp. | reverse complement strand
GTTGGTAAAAAGACTTAATCCTACCGCTGAAAACCTTCATGATTATAATGGCAATAACTCGAAAATGATTGGCAACGTAAATGTAGCTAAGCATTTTATTCCTAGCCCAAAACCGTACTACTACGAAGACCCAAATTCTTTCCTACCCAAAAAGATAAATGGAGAGAAGTTTCATATCTTTTTTAGAAATGATGATGGCAGAACATATTTGTCAGAGCTGTGTGTTTACAAGAACGGGCATATTGAGATAACGAATATTCCCGCGAAAAGAACTTTCAAGATTGATGATCTAGAAAACTTAACATCCGGTGGTCAAATTACTACTAGTTTAGAGACTGGAGAAACCGTTACCCTTTTAGGATTAGGTTCATTTGTGATTAAATCAGGGCAGGGGGTTGATATAGCCAATAAGCTTAAAGAATTCGTTGACAAATACAATGAACTAAATGATGTAGAAAATAGCATTGCAAAATGTTCAAGGATTTTTGAAGAGTACAAACAGAAACCAACCCTAAAAATAAAGGAGGAGTTAAGGAAAGCGTATGAATCAGTTCCTGAGCATCAAAGAATGTTTGTTGGGACAATGGATACCAAGGATTACGAGGTTCGCCAAGTAATATATGGAGATATCGTTAAGAACGAGTTTGAAAACGAAAATGGTTATGAGTATCCTTATGATGACATGCCTAAGCCAATTGATCGATAGTAAAATACCACAAGTGCAATGATGATACTTTTTGAATCAGGAGCAATAAAATTAAAATGATGCTTCCTTAATACTTCACAAACAACTATAGTTAAATAAGGATGCGATCAAGTGATTTAACAAGCAAGATATTGGCATATCAGCATCTTAAAGATTTCAATATCGATCAGGCAGTTGATTGGGCTGTTGAAATGTTGTCGATTGGTTACGAAACCCCATCGTTACTAATCTTAGCAGGTATCTCCAAGCCAACAAACTTTTTTGAAGCGGAAAAATATCTAATCTCTTCATTTAATGAGCTTGAAATCGCGTTGCCAGAAAAGCACGATGCAATTGTTGCGTACTGCAGAACTTTCATTGAAAAAATGGCGAAATCGATAGATGTGAAGAGCAATTTACAGGCCTTATATTCGACAGGCCAAGCTTTTGACCATGAAAAACCAATTTTCGATTTTTATCTACTTTACTGGGCATGGGGCGATTTAGACTATGGCCAGACTTACCAAGATTATGTTCCAGAGGCTACAAAATATAATATTGAGGAATTGGTAGTTAAAAAGGCTGTAAGATGGCTCGAAAACCATTAATTAAGATTATTTAATATAAAACAATGTTTAACACCAAAAGGATCAGGATAATTGACTCTAGCATTTTCATCGACAAAGCAGGGCTGTTTAGGCAAAAAGCTGAAGAGCATTTAAGTGTGTTGATTTTTCAGTCTGCGGTACCTGTAATAAATGTTTTCGAAAATGGCAGATTGATCCGAACATTCAAGCTTGAAACCCTAAAGGAAAATCCAGATTTAACTAGCCAGTTCTTTCATATTTCGGTTAGAATTTTAGAAAATGAAGGGGTTATGATTGATGGAATTATTTCAAAGTATAGTACACATCATCCGAATTGGCAAGATAAAGATTACGAGGCCATCAGGTTTCAACCATTTTATTTATCTAGTGCAGATATTGACTTGTCGAATAACTTAATTGGCAAAGGATTATTTGAAAGGGGAATTCATTTCTCGGGCACCGTAACGCCGATAACCTTAAGAGCGGTTTGTGTTTGTGATGTATGCAATGTCAGTTTTACCGTGCAGCATTTTCATGGTGGTTTTTCAGAAAGTCAATATTTTTATTCTGATGACGCAAAGCAAACATTAATTGCAGGATATTATGAAATTGAAAACATACCATCCCAGCTACAAAACGAAATTGACGAAACGGCGATGTTAGAGGTCGAATCTAAATTACCGCTACCAACAACGGGAACTGGGCGCTATCGCTATTATAATTCCTTCAGATGTCCACACTGTGAAGCTCCATTTATTGATTTCGAAAAAAATAAACTGATTAGACCAACGGAATATTATGGGCTAAGACTTATCAATCACGAATTTCAGAACATCAAAGACAACAGCTCTTTGCACAATTAATAGAGAACTACGAACGAAAAAAAATATTGGAATGAGTTTATTTAAACGCAATAAAAAGTGGGGGACTTCAGCGGAAACATAAATATTTACGAGGATTTGGTGCCTTCGGACATTACGGAACTTCTAAAAGAAGAACATCTTCATTCGTTACAGTTCTATAACTTTCAAAATCCCAATAGAAAGACCTGGCAAGTTTTAAATGAGTTTTATCAAAGCAACCCTCAGTTTGGACTTCATATCTTTTGGTATGACGTTGTAGATTTTAGCTTTTTAGACTATATTCTTTCCGTCCGTAACCTTTCAGTGACATCATTTCTCACCACTGACTTTACGCCATTACTTAAAATGCTAAACCTTAAAAAATTGAGCATTGGTGAAACGAAATCAACGAGCATTGATTTAAGTTTTATTTCCGAATTTAAATCTTTGCAATCGCTGTATATTGACGGTATGAAGAAGGGCTTACAGAGCATAGCGAAGCTCTCGGAATTGAAAATTCTAACATTAAGGGGTAAAATATGTAACTCAAGACTATAAAGGTCCAGATGGAAGTGATATTCAAATTATAGCAAATGGACCTGAAATTACAATCAATGCTGACCATACTTACGTCAAAAAAATTACTGATGTTAACTCAGACAAGGGAAATTGGAGACTAATTTCCAACAATGAAGTAGAATACGAAATGGTAATTGAAAAGGACTCAAGACAAGGAAATGTGATAAAGCAGACGCAAGAACTTTTGGGGAAGAAATGGCGAACAGATTCTAAAGGAAATTATTTGGACGCTTCTTCTGACAAAATCGTTTTGCTGACAGAAAACGAGATGAGAGTTGAATACCATAAAAAGTACGTGTTAGTTTATAGAAAGAAATAAAACGAGAATGGATAAAAGCAGAAAACCATGTTTAAATAAGGATGGTTTTTTAATTTCTGTGATCTGGCGGATTATTACATGTTCCCCACGTAATGATCTG
>DATFQH010000215.1:0-13135 GCA_035264385.1 Pedobacter sp. | reverse complement strand
CATCGTTATTGATATCGGTAATGCTATTGCCCATAGAAAAAAGGGTAATGTGGTCCAGTTGATCTCGCAAACGATCCGTAAACGTACCATCACCGTTATTTATGTACATCCGATCAGGAATGGCATAATCGTTAGACAGGTAAATGTCGGGCCATCCGTCGCCGTTGATATCAGCAACACCTGCGGCAAGACCATACGATAAAGTAGATATATCTAATCCTGCCTTCTTTGTCACCTCTTTGAAGTGACCATTATCGTTTTTAAAGAGTTTAGAACTAGCAAGCGGATCATCCTGTTTTTTTAATAATTCTATTGTACTGTCATCCAGATTGCTAAGCACGTTAACATTGTCATTAACCAGTAAGAGATCAAGATCACCATCACGGTCATAATCAAAGAAGATGGACTGTGTACTGTAAGAAGTGTCTGCCAGACCATAAGATTCCGCTTCATCCTTAAAGGAAGGTATGCTGTCTTTGTCTAGCCCCTGATTAATAAAAAGCTGATTTCTGGATTCCGGTCCTGCTTTTCTACCTGCATAACATACATAGATATCTAGATATCCGTCACCATTGACATCGACCATATTAACCCCATTCTTCCAGCCAGGAATTCGCCCGCCTACACCCGCTGCTTCGGTTATATCGACAAACTTCATATGACCCATGTTGCGGTATAATTTATTGCTATTCATATTGCCGGAAAAGTAAACCTCATCCAATCCGTCATTATTGAGATCACCTACGGCCACCCCCCCACCACTATAAAAGCCTTGATAGAAACCCTGCATGTTTTTTTCAAAGTCCTCTTTGACCGTATTATTGAACATTATATTGGTACTTGAAGAATCGAGCAAAGTAAACCGCCGAACTTCCTCGGTGGTGGTCGTCCTTTCCTCTTTTGAACCTGTACAGGCAACCAGAAAAAAAAGACACAGGATCAGTGAGTAAAATTTTGCCATAAGTGCCGGATTAAATTGGATGTAGATGAATTAGCAATTAATAAGCAAAGACAAATAAGCAATACGACACACAGCAGGCAATGCAGCCGGAAAAGTAAATGGTTCGTTCATGGTTTAGTTTGGTTTTATTTGGTTCGTAGCTGGTTAGGCCAGGCTGTCAAAAAAATATTACATAGTAATATTTAAGTGACTCAACAATAAATATATAGCTTTTCCACAATAATTCTAAAACTATTTTTTGAAATAAATTCACCCACCGTTACCCTCGACAACTGGCATTCCCCCTGGCCGCCGTCCCGCAAACTTCTGCAGCCTTACCGTAAAGGTCAACAAATAATAGCGACCTAAACGGTTGACGTTAGTTTGCGTAATGGCATACGCATTTTGCGTTGAGGTAAAGCCGGTATTTTCATTAAATATGTCATATACCGAAAATCGAATAGTAGCCGCACTATTTTTTAAGAAACGACATTCAATGTAAGTATCCAATAAATTTGGGTTTTTGGCACTCTGATAGCCTTCGTTGATAGACTTGCTATAAGTATAGCCCAGCGTCCAGTGTTTGGGGAAATAGAATTTGCCATTGGTGCCAAGGCTGATGGTCTGAAAGCTATTGTTTAGGCCTTCGTGCGTTACAGAGTTGCTGGAATGACTAATCAGATAATTGGCATTCACCTCCGCATCTACTACCTCAGCGATATCCACCCTTAAACGTGCGCCCTGATTAAGTATAAGATTTTTTGCAGTATTCTTCTGACTAATCAGATTTGTGCCCAGTGAATCAAGGATATCAGTCAGGTAGGAGATGTTGTTATTGTAAGAAATTCGGCCATTAAAGAACCAGGTATATTTACGCTTGGCCCAGCCTCCGACCAGCACGTAGTAGCCCGAAGCATTATAAAACCCTGATGCATTTCGATAATTTGTTAATATTGCGCCAGCCAGTTTCGGATCAGCAATATAATTACCGGGATAGTTTATCGTATTAACTACAATTTTGTGGTCGGACTGGCTAAAACTTAATGTGCTGAAAAAAGTGCGCCCTGTTCCGTCACCAAATTTGTTATACCTGATCTGTAGGGTGTTATTGTATTCAGGCAAGAGGTCCGGATTGCCTTGAACCGGGTAGATGGCATTGGAAAAGTCAATTACCGGCTGCAATTGATGATATGCGGGTGAACTGCCCGCGCCCTGAAAGTTAAAGGCCAGTGCCTGCAGATCATTGAAGTTATAAACATAACGGAGTACAGGTGAAAAGTTAAATGTCGTGTGGCGGATCGTGGCATTTACCGACGGCCGGCCTTCAAGCCGTGCAGGCTGGGCGGCTAAACCCAATGTAAAATTATATTTCTTATTTGCTATCCGGTAGTTTGCTCCAAAACGGTTGGTTATGAATTTGAAAGTATAGTCGTTACTCAAATCCGGATAACGGTTAACCGCGCCGGATGGTGCAACGGTATCGGTCAGCCTTTCGGCAGTTGTACGTGCGTTGTGGTAATTGTAACTGAATTCAAGGTAAGATTTTTCACCTGCAGGTTCCAAATAAGAAAAGGAAGCGCCAGCACTATCTGTGCGGCGGTATGAGTGGATCACCTGGTTAACCGGTGCGCCAGCCCTGCCCGCCAGGTAATTGTAAACAGGGTTCTCATACTGATCATTTGTTGCTTTACCACCGCTCAGCAGCAGATTAAAATTACGTCCGCGCTTATGGAACCGATGATTGTAGAGTGCATTCAGACCAAGGTCAGGAGATGAAGATTCTGCATACAGCTTACCCTTATATTCGGAAATCACGATTTGGGCAGAATTCCCCTGTTGCAGTTTACTTGCAAATGTCTCATTGCTGCGGACACCCCCATAAGAAAACGAAGGAATGAACTTAAAATAGTTCAGCAAATCCGGCTTGTACTCGATATTGAAATTAAATCGGTGGCTGAGATTGCGTTCATTCCGGGTGCTGTTACTGTTCTGCGCTGAGGGCAACTGGCGCGATAGGTTGTCCCGGACCATTATTGAACTTGTGTACACTGAACTGCTGGCCAGACTATAACTGCCATAAACGGTTAGCTTTTCACCCCAGTCGTCACGATAATTAAGACCCATTGCACGTGCCGTGGTGATGCCATTCTGCTTGTCACCAAACAAGTCCGGTCCTTTTCTGCCACCGTTAAAGTCGAACATGCTGGCATTGGTATTGTTCAGCTCGCCCGATATGGTGATTTGGCGCTTGCCGCGAAAATTGAATAAATTGGCCAAAGATGTGTACCGCCCGGCCCGGATTGTACCTCCAGCCCCTGGAATCGCATCCCGGCCGCCGCCAACTGTACCATGGACGAAATAACCATAGTTTTTATCCTTCCTGATGTTGATGTTCAGCACCTTTTGTGACTCACCGGTTTTGACGCCAGTTAGCTTGGCCTTATCGCCATGATCGTCAATGACCTGTACATTCTGTACCAGGTCCGCAGGGAGGTTGCGGGTGAGACTTTTAACATCGCCCGCCATATAATCCTTACCGTTTAGCCGCACCTTGTTTAACTGTTTACCCTGGGCCGAGATGCTGCCATCTCTGCCTACCTCTAATCCGGGCATTTTTTTGAGCGCATCTTCTATCACAGCGCCCTCATGCACTTTATATGCTGCAGCATTATATTCAATCGTATCCTCTTTTATTTTTACAGCGGCACTGGTGACTGCAACACCCTTCAGCGTAATTATGTCGCTTTTTAAGATTACAGGGTCCAGTTCGGCAGCAGAATTTCCAGGATTAAGGGTATATCGCCGTCTAATAGCCTGATATCCCAAACAAGAAACCATCAGGCTAAATTGATTAACCATTACCGAAGAGAAGCTGAACTTGCCGCTTGCATCGGCAACAACAATTGAAGTATCTTTAACTGTCAGCAATTTGACAGTTGACATCGGCAGCGCTGCACCTGTCGAATCCTTGACCACCCCACTAACCTGACGTCCCGTCTGTGCATACGCCTGCGCACTCAAAAACAATGCAGCAACCAAAAAAAAATATAGACCCTTCATATTCCCGGACTTAAAACATTGCATATCAAAACAGCTGTCGCAATTTTGTTTCCGTCCCTATCCGATTCAAATGTTACGATTGTTACCCGGTTACCTATTTTAAGACCGGACTCTACCATAGTACCCGCTGAATTTCTGATAATTGTCTGGGCCGTCAACTTAAACATTTCTCTGAGGCCGTCGCTCCTTTGGATCGTGATGGCATGATTTCCTGTACCCACAATCTGTCCTAGGCCACCAGTACCACCGCAGGGATCGTCACCCCCACCAATCCCGGCTGTTCCCTGATCAGCAAGAGTTGACTGATTCTTCACCGGAGCCTTTTCAAAACTTAGCGGGAACTGACCCTTCCAATAAACAGTAAGGCCAAAAGACGCAGTCACCGTGGCAATAACCATCAAGACCATTACAGCAATCCTGATGTGTTTGGACGTCATCGAGTGCAGTTTTCCGTTCAGAAAAGTAAACACCCAATAGCCGACCATGACACCCAATCCATTGAGTATGACATCATCAATATCAAATATGCCCAGGCGCAATACCAACTGCAAACCCTCGATTGCAAAACCGGCAAAAGCGCCAGGCAGCACCATTTTCTTCGATGTCATGCCCCTAAAAACCAGAGGGATCAGCAAACCTACCGGCAAAAGCAGAATAATGTTCCCAATCAGATTAATGCTCCCGATCATCAAACCCTTCTCACCATGCAGATACGCCCAAATGGTCTTGAACGGGACGAGATTGGCCGGACCAGTTTGTGATCCACCAAAATAAATCATCACCCCGTCTACCCTGACCATTGGCACTTCCTTGAACACCATAACCTTGACCAGGCCCGCACAGTAGGCGATCAGTATTAATACACAAATTAGGCGCTTCTTCATGAACATAAAGTAAAAACATTAAGCAGGTTTTCTAAAACGCAATAGACGGTGGCCTGCCTGTCATAGACTGAACACCCTTTCCATCCGATAAAGCATCCCGGCACTGATCACAAGTCCAAATGCAGTTTGAAAGATAAAAAAAGACTATTCGTCGGTAAAAAGTGTTCGAAAAGCGGCTGAGTTTGCAATTCAACACCCAATAGGTGATATTGCTTACTTTTACGATAAGATGCAACAATCCTCAAAAAGTAAGCTGATCACCATATTGATTCATGTCCTGGCGTGGAGCGTATTTGGACTAGCTATATTTTTTTATTTGCCATTCTTTTCAGGAATCGATATTCATTACGAATTTTGGATCAAGCAGGCAGTTACGCTCATACTACTCGTAATTGCATTCTATCTGAACAGTTATGTTTTGGTCCCAAGGTTTCTGCTAAAAAACCACATCGGTTACTACACTGCAATCGTAATCGGCACCATTGTAGCAACCATTGTTTTTGTTGGTTGGAGTGAGCCGACGCTCAATCTTCAGCGGACCTGGTTTAACGAAGCTTTCCTTAAACGCGTGATGAAACAGATACTGGCACACCGCGGGGAAAATATACTGCAAATATTTACTTTGGTCATTTCCATCCTGGTGCTGGGCATTAGCACCAGCCTGGCTACCATTCATAAGTGGCGGAAAGACGGACAGAGACGCGAGGAACTCGAAAGAGACAAGATCACCTCCGAACTATCGTTCCTCAAGGCACAGATCAACCCACACTTTTTCTTCAATACACTAAACAACATTTATGTACTTACCCGGGTCGACGCAAATATGGCCGGCGATGCCATCCACCAGCTATCGCGGATGATGCGGTACCTGCTTTACGAAACCCATCAGGGACAAACCCGGCTGAGCCAGGAAATTGCATTTGTGAAAGACTATATCAGCCTGATGCAGTTGCGGTTAACTGACGCGGTGAAAGTGACCCTCGATACCCCAAGCCAGTTACAGGATATGCCAATGGCGCCAATGCTGTTGTTACCGTTCCTGGAGAATGCATTTAAGCATGGCATAAGCACCGCACAGCAAAGCCATATCGATATCATGATCCTGCAGCGGGGCAGTAAGCTGGATATTACCATCAGAAACTCGATCATGAAAGACAACAGCATTAGCCTGGACACCAATGGAGGCATAGGCCTGGTCAATACCCGTCGGAGACTCGACCTGCTTTACCCTGGAAAACATACACTGGAGATCTGTGAGCACAACACAGATAATGAATACACCGTTCACCTAACTCTCTGCTTGTCATGACGTTAAATTGCATCGCGGTTGATGATGAACCACTGGCACTGGACCAGGTGAGCAAATTTATTGAACAAACCCCTTTTTTAAAGCTGGCCGCAAAATATACAGATGCTTTGCAAGCATTAAAAACCATTCATACCCAAAAGATCGACCTGATATTTCTCGACATACAAATGCCACAATTAAATGGAATTGAGTTGGCAAGGGTGCTGGACAAAGGCGCCGGTAAACCCCGAATTATCTTTACCACCGCCTACAACCAATTTGCACTTGAAGGCTATAAGGTCGATGCTTTGGACTACTTGCTAAAACCTTTCAACTACGAAGAGTTCCTACGCGCAAGCCAGAAGGCTTTGCATTACGCTGAATTAGTAAATAAACCCACCGTACCAAACCCAGCGGCAAATGAAACCGAACGCACAGACAACAACTATCTTTTTCTGAAGGTGGAATATCAGCTTGTCCGCATCGCCCTGGATGACATCCTGTACATTGAAGGCTTGAAAGACTATGTAAAGATTCAGCTGAAAAGCGCCGATAAACCCATCCTTTCGCTTACCAGCCTAAAGGCATTGGAAGAAAAACTACCGAATAAACGTTTCCTGCGCGTACACCGTTCATTTATCGTTTCGCTGGAAAAGATTACTTCCATGACCAAAAGCTCAATCCACATCGGTAAGACATTGATTACCGTGGGCGACCAGTATAGAGATACGTTCACGCAGTTTCTCGGGAAATGGATTTAAACCTTAAACCCTGAATATTTTCATGCCTCAGTTAACGAAAAAAGCCTGTTTTCATATGAAAAACAGGCTTTTGATTGTCTTTAAGACACAATTAGCGGACCGGACGGGACTCGAACCCGCGACCTCCGCCGTGACAGGGCGGCATTCTAACCAGCTGAACTACCGGTCCGTTTTCCCGTTTTCTGTGTCGTTGTTTCGTTTCGGGATTGCAAATATAGGAGCTTTATTTAACTTTGCAATATATATTTTAAAATAAATATAACTACTTAATTTCCAGAACCTTCTTTTAGCTTTTCTGCATTCTCAGCAAACTGAAGCGCATCTATCAGTTCCTGAACACCCCCATCCATTACACCATTCAGGTTATAAAGTGTTAGTCCTATCCGGTGATCAGTCACCCTTCCCTGTGGATAATTGTATGTCCTGATCTTGGCTGAGCGATCTCCCGTTGAAACCATGGTCTTACGTCTTGCCGCAATATCACCATTCTTTTTTTGCAACTCTATGTCATACAATTTACTCCTCAGCATCTCCATCGCGATCACACGATTACCCAGCTGAGAACGTTCCTGCTGGCAAACCACAACAATACCCGAGGGCCTGTGGGTGAGCTGAACCTTTGTTTCCACCTTATTAACATTCTGTCCACCCGCACCACCCGAGCGCGAAGTCTGCAAGTCAATGTCCGCTGGATTGATATAAAGGTCAATTTCTTCCGCTTCAGGCAAAACCGCAACCGAGGCCGCAGAAGTATGTACGCGGCCCTGTGTCTCAGTGTCAGGAACACGCTGTACACGGTGTACGCCCGATTCATATTTCAACTGCCCGTAAACATCTTCACCGCTTACCTTCAAAATTACCTCTTTATAACCACCAGCCGTTCCCTCGGTCACATCTACGGTTTCTACCTTCCATCCCTTTTGCTCAAAATAGCGGCTGTACATCCGGTAAAGATCGCCGGCAAACAGTGCGGCCTCATCACCACCCGTACCGCCCCTGATCTCGAACACAGCATTTTTAGCATCTTCCGGATCCACCGGGATCAGCATCAGCCTTACCTTTTCCTCAATTTCCTCCTGCTGTACCAATAGAAGATCCAATTCCTCTTTAGCCATCTCACGCATCTCCGCATCCTTTTCAGTACTAAGGATTTCTTTGTTTGCGTCAATATTGCTCATGACATTTTTGTAGATCTTATATTCATCTACTATTTTGGTCAAATCCTTATATTCTTTGTTCAAAGCCGCAAAACGCTTCATATCCTGCATCGTATCAGGATTGCTCAACTGCTCCTCCACATCTTCCCAACGCAGTTTAATTGCTTCTAATTTCTCTAACATATCTTTTTTTCAGAAAGTATCATTTACCCTCCGTAGAAGGTTTTTTATTCGGGCAGCAAAAATACGGCTTTTTCAGTTAAAGTTATGAAAAAATTGCAGCCGGAAACAACCGGGTACAAGCTATGCCTCCTTACCGAAATATTTAAGGCTCAAATCAGTCCCGTCAAATACGGCATAAGAATTGAAATCAAGCCACTCGCCGGTATTTACATAGCGGCTTCCTTTTCCAAGGTCTATTTCCAGCGGCAGATGCCGGTGCCCGAAGACAAAATAATCATAGTGCTCTGTCCGAAGCCTTTCTTTCGCATATATAGCCAGCCATTCCTTATCTTCTCCTGAAAACACCTCTCCGGTTCCAGAAGCCGCCCTGCTCTTCCTGGACCAGCCATTCGCTATACCCATACCGATCACCGGCGGAACCAGCGAAAACAACCACTGGCAAACCGGGTTTCTGAAAATCTTTCTCAATACCTTATACTTCTGGTCACCAGGGCCCAATCCGTCACCATGATGTAAAAAGAACCTTTTACCATTCCTCTCGATCACAAGCTCATCACTCACGATCTCAATACCCATTTCTTTGGTAAAGTAATCATTCACCCACATGTCGTGATTACCCTTAAAAAACCAGATCCTGATCCCTGCGTCGGATAGCTCAGCCAGCTTTCCCTGCAACCTGATAAAGCCCTTAGGCACCACAGTACGGTATTCAAACCAGAAATCGAACACGTCACCCATTAAAAAAAGCTCCGAGCAATCAGGCGCGATCTCATCAAGCCAACGCACAATAAGTTGCTCACGCTTGCGGCTTTCGGCAAAATCTGGCGAACCCAAATGAAAATCAGAGGCGAAATATATGTTCTTACCCATCAGTAAAAACAAAGATAAACAAAAATTCAGGTGAGTTTTCTTTCATAAGTCCTAGAGATTATATAGAATATTTATAAATAGCACCATTATTAAAACAAAAGTTCGTAAATTCGCACAAATTTTAAACAACATGATTTCTACTGATATCGCCATCATAGGCGCCGGCCCCGTAGGTTTATTTGCAATTTTTGAAGCAGGCTTATTAAAAATGCGTTGTCACCTCATCGATTATTTACCTCAGGTGGGTGGGCAGTTATCTGAAATATACCCTAAAAAACCAATCTACGACATCCCCGGTTACCCTACTGTACTGGCTCAGGAACTCATCGATAACCTGATGGAGCAGGGCAAGCCCTTCCATCCGGGCTTCACCCTTGGCGAACGTATCGAAGGTTTAGAGAAACGTGGCGAAGGAGACTTTGTGCTGACCACAAATATGGGAACCATCATCGAGTCAAAGGTTGTTGTTATCGCAGGCGGCCTGGGCTGCTTCGAACCACGTAAACCAGCTGTAGCAGGACTCGAGCAGTTTGAAAACGGCAGGGGTGTCAATTACATGATCCTTGATCCTGAGCAATACCGCGGACAGAAAATGGTGATCGCAGGCGGTGGAGACTCTGCCCTTGACTGGACGATTTTCCTTGCGGATATTGTAGAAGAACTAACTTTAGTGCACCGTAGCGAGAGTTTCCGCGGCGCACCTGATTCCGTCAACAAAGTGATGGCCCTTGCAGAAAGTGGAAAGATCAACCTGATCCTGAACAGTAACCT
Source organism: Pedobacter sp. (assembly GCA_035264385.1). Classification (GTDB taxonomy): domain Bacteria; phylum Bacteroidota; class Bacteroidia; order Sphingobacteriales; family Sphingobacteriaceae; genus Pedobacter. Next base: position 3,221 of record DATFQH010000215.1, on the reverse strand, counting down.
TAACTCTGTATCCGGACATGGCCGTCTGGAGAACGTAGAGATCGTTCACAACAAGACACTGGAACCAACCAATGTAGCAGCAGATCACCTGATCCCTCTCTTTGGTCTTAGCCCTAAATTAGGTCCTATTGAACAATGGAACCTGAATATCAGCAAAAGTGCCATTGAAGTAAATACAGACGATTACTCTACAAACATCCCGGGAATTTATGCCATCGGTGACATCAACACCTACACCAACAAATTAAAGCTGATTCTTTGCGGGTTCCACGAAGCCGCCTTAATGAGCCACAGTGCATACCAGTATATGAATCCGGGAATAAAATACACCATGAAATACACCACCGTTAACGGTGTATCAGAATTCTAAGTATGGAAGAAAATAACATCATTATACACGTAGAAAATTCAGACGGCAGCCGTACTGAACTTGAAGCGCCTGTAGACATGGGCCTTAGTCTGATGGAATATCTTAAAGCATGTGAATACGATATCCTGGCCACCTGCGGTGGAATGGCACTATGTGCTACCTGTTGTGTGGACGTTCTTGAGGGCGAAGAAAACCTCAATGAAATGACAGACGACGAGTACGCTATGCTCGACACCCTTCCCGACCTTTTACCAAATTCGAGGCTTGCGTGCCAACTTCAGCTTAAACCGGCAATGAACGGCCTGGTTGTCAAACTGCATCACGCAGAATAAAATATTTAATCATTATTAGGCGCAGCGGCGGTCACGGTTTTCACCGGGCTGCCAATCGTCTTGTATTCCCCTTCACCCTTCAATATAGCGAGCATTTTAGGCGAATTGTTCAGCAATGATTTCGCTGTGGCAAGTTCCTTATCGTACTGAAAAGCCTGAATGACCTTGCCGCGCTCATAATAGTAACGGCTGATAATCTGAGTCTCCAGCACCCTTTTTATTTCCTCCTTATACGTCATCAGATCCGTTTTCCTGGCACCCAGCATCTTCGCCTTTAAATCATCAAGATCTGCCTTAACAACCGCCAGCTTATTCTCCTTTTCAGCCTCATCACGAAGGTCAGACAACAACCTTTCCGTAGCAGAGGTATAAGAATAATCTTTGCTGGCCATCGCAGCAACGAACTGTCCGTAATCAGCGTCACTCAGCTGGAATCCTGCAGCAGGAGCGATGGCCTTATGATTCTTTTTGAAATCGTTCGCATAATCAAAGAAAAGACTTTTACTAAGAATTGAAGTCGTTACCGGGCTAAACTTAGTCTGCCCGACAGCCACATCCGGATAAATCCCGTTACCATCATATACATTTCGTCCCATCTTAGTGTTGAACTTATTCATCAGCGAATCCGCAAACTTCAGTGTCTTACCGCTGGCATCCTTATGCGCATAATCCAGCGCTTGAATGCACCTTCCCGATGGCGTAAAGTATTTTGCTACCGTTACCTTAACCAAACTGTTATAAGGTAAATTAAAAGTCTGCTGCACCAGTCCCTTGCCATAGCTGCGCTGTCCCACAATAACAGCTCTATCCAGATCCTGTAAAGCACCCGCAACAATCTCAGAAGCCGAAGCTGAATTTCCGCCTACCAAAACCACCAGAGGCATCTGTGGAAATAAAGGATCACTCATGGTCTTATAAGTAACCGTCTTTTGCGGGTTCCTGCCCTTCTGCGTTACCACCATAATGTCCTTATTCACAAACAAGTTTACAATTTTCACCGCCTCCTGCAATATACCTCCGCCATTATACCTCAGATCCAGCACTAAACCCTTAGGTTGCTGCTTGCTCAATACAATGGCAGCATCCTTCACCTCCTGGGCAGAGTTTTCCAGGAACTTATCCAGCCTGATGTAGCCGATCTGATCTTCAGTCATTCCCGAATACGCTACATTTGGCTGCTTAATCTCATCCCTGATCACTTTTTTGGTCAGTACAGTACCACTTCTGATGATCAGCAGATCTACAGGCGAACCCTTTGGCCCCCGCAATAACTGGCTGATCTGAGCTCGATCCTTACCCTTCACCTCATTATCGCTGATCTTAACCAGCTGATCCCCCGGCTTCAGGTCCTGCTTATCTGCAGGATAACCCTCCATCACCTCATTTATGAACAATTTCCCCTCTATAAATAAAGTACTCGCACCAATACCTCCATATTGCGTGCTCACATATTTAAGTTTATAATCTTCTATTTCAGACTCCGGAATGTACTCTGTATAAGGATCAAGATTACCCAGCATTGCATCAATACCATTGTGCATCAGCTCAGAAGGATTTGTCTCCTCGACGTAATTGACGCTGATCTCCTTATAAAGAGCGGCAAAAATATCCAGGTTTTTAGAAACCAGGAACAAGTCCTCTTTAAAAGACCAGGTTAAAGAAGCGAAAGCGATTAGCACTAAGGCGGCGGCCAGTTTGTATTTTTTCATCATGCACAGATCTGTAGATTCCCAAACTTAGATGTTGGAATGCAATTTAACACATAATGCCCTTAAAAACAACTGATCAAGGATACAAAAAAGAAAATTAAAGTCTGTTTCCTTCGGGATCGGCAAGTGCCTTTTTTATCGTAAATTCCACATAATCCCGGTCCCGCTTTACTAAGTCCATCAACTGCTGCACCAGCTGGTCTTCCTCACCAGGAGTAAACACGATGCTTACCTGTGCCAATTCACGGTATTTTCTAAGAAATTTAATCTTAACCTTTGTCCAGGTTTCGGGAGTAAGTGTAAAACTTGCCATAAATAATGATATCAGCAAAAGTATGAAAATAAAGGCTTAAAAAAAAAGAGGCTTTCCCCTATACATAAGGGAAAGCCTCTGCTATATCTTCGCTGACCTACTTGATCACATAAGTAAAAGTCCTGTCCTTAGTCAGTCCGTTCTGATTAACCACCCTTCCTCTGAATACAATAGGGGTTCCTGGTGTTAATCCGGAAGGAACTGTGTAGTTATAAATTAAGGTGTCACAGTTCTTCGTACTTGAAAAGGCCGGAGCATAAGGTACGCTGGCGATTAAGACTGAATCTGCAGCGGCGACTTTCTCAAAAAACTGCAGCTCTCTTATTGGATCGGTTGGCTTAAAGTTAAACTCTATCTTTAATGCTGCCCCTGCAACAACTCCGGCCGCAGGAATTGCAGGCGTTACGAAGTTTGCATTTGAAACAATGACCGGATACCTGTTATCGGTTACTTTCGTATATATGCGGTCCTCCGTACGGTCACAGGCGATCAGCAAT
>DATFQH010000214.1:0-15549 GCA_035264385.1 Pedobacter sp. | reverse complement strand
AAGTTTAGTGTCCTTACTCTCGAGAATCACCGCCTGATAAGTCGTAGGATTAACTTTTTCGATAGCCAATCTCATCGTTGTGTCAGGACTGATCCAAATGCCCTCAACCGAATCTCTCTTTTTGCGGGCAAAGTCATTTTTAAAGGCATCTTCGCTAATGTGTTTATACACAAACCTGTTGGTATCGGTAATGCTGTACTCTACGTCAAAATGCTTGTCATTGAAGAAACCAACATACGCATTGAGAATAGGAAAGCATTTTTGAGGATCGGTTTCCTTTAGTGCATCTGTTCTCAGTTTCCTGACCATCTTTTGGTATTTCGGTAACAATTTCCTGGCAATCATGTCGGGGAATCCGACATAATTCAATTCCGTTTTTTTGATCGTTGTATCCAAATTCGCAATGCAGTCGCACTTTTGCTGAGCAGCAACTTTTTCGGACGTAAATAGCAGACACACAAAAGTTAAGAGAATGAGAAGAGCGGTTTTTTCCATATTTGGTTTTTCGGTAAAGATCTGAACGATCACCATAAATATAGAAATATTTACCTTATTCTTTTGCTTAAATTCAGTGCCCTTTCTATTCTCGGGCGATTGTACCGTTGCAGGAAGATCGGGTAAAGGTTCAATAAGACATTCAACAGGAGCAACCACAAAGATTTAATCACTCCGAACTTAAATGCCACAAAAACATTAAACCCCAATACGATAGCGAATATAATTAAATGCTCCAGTTCAGATTTTTTTGTCTGATGATGCAAGCTTACCAAAGCATTGGTGTTCTTTTCTATTGGGTTAGATTTTCTGATCACTTTTTCCCAGCCAATCCAAACCAATAATTTTCTGAAAAAGTTTATTCCAAGACGCTCATAAACGTTCCCTCCATCTTCCCATTCCTTTTGATGATAGTAAGAAGAAGCAAGGGGGCTTTTCAGTGTGCTGGTAAAAAAAACCACAAACAACATCAACAGGAAGTTCAGCGCCCAGGCAAACGGAAAGCTATCCATTTTCATATAATAAACCAGGGCACACATTGAAGCAATAGTAATTATTGCAATCGAAATTAAAATTAAAGTCTTTCTCATCGGTTATTTTCGTTTGGGATGCTCAGATATCTCAGAGCCCACAAATATATACGATCGACCTGCCAACTAAAATTTAAACTTCGTTTAATCCCTATCTCTGCTGATAACTTCCATACAACTTCACCAGTTTGTCAGGACAATTGGTAATGATACCATCTACTCCCAACTTGCCAAGCGCAACCATGTCCTGCTGCTCATCTACCGTCCATGGCAGGATCTTCATTTTCAGCTCATGTACTTTCGCTACCATTTCTGAATCAACAGAACTATAATAAGGGCTATAGATATCGGGTACGAAACCCAGCTTTTTCAAGTCGTCTTCCAACCCGCCTTTTCCATTGAAAAGAGGAGACTGTTTAAGTTTTTTCTCATCTTCAGCAGATAACCCCTGCGTTTTCAATTTTGCAAGTGCATCGCCTTTGCCGAAAGCCAGAAGAGAAAGCTTAATTTTCGGTTCAGTCTGGTGAAGAATCTGAAGCGTCCGAATGTCAAATGACTGAATAACTACCCGGTCCTTAATGGATTTATTGTTAATCACCTCCATCATCGTTTTCACGAACACTTCCGGGCTTGGGTTATAAATGTCATCACCGGCAGGCGATATCTTCGTTTCAATATTATAATATACAGGTTTAAGTTTATTTGCCTTAAGGTAGGTTTCAACACTATCGATCAAATCGCTAAGCAGCGGCCTGTATGTTTTCATCTTTAGCTGATCAGGGAAACGCGGATGTGGTTTACTGCCCGCATCAAAACGACTGATGCTATCATAAGTCATTTTATATAAAGCCAGCCCACGTTCCTCCTCTTTGCTGATGTCTGAACCATTGGCCTTACGCATAAAATCTGCAGACATATAGGCATCATGAGAAACCACCACCTTTCCATCGCCCGAAATAACCACATCCAGTTCGAGGGTTTTAACGCCCAGCTTAACACCATTAATCATTGCAGCAATTGTGTTCTCTGGCATCAGGGCCATGCCGCCACGATGGGCTTGTACATCCATTTTTTGTTGCCCGTAGGCAGCATTTAATAATAAAACTCCTGTAAGAAGTGATAATGTAAGTTTCTTTTTCACGCTGCAAATCTCTCCACTACACTTGTAGTAAAAGTTAAAGGAATATTAAGTTTTGATTTATATCCAAAGTGTTGGCCCGTTCAGCACCTTTCCTACCTTGAAGCAGGTAATGCCATTAGGAACATTCTCTTAACATGAGGCCCGGATTAAATAATTTAAACAATGGTTTGTTAACGAACAAACAGGCTTCAGTTAATACTAGAACAACACCTTCGCAGAATAAAATTATACTTATATATTATGCTTAGAAATTTACTATTCGCAATTACATTACTGTGCTCATGTGTAACGAATCCTGTGCTCGCGCAGACCACACAAGCATCCATTGCCGGCACTGTTCTAGACGCAACCAAACAGCCTATTCCCGGAGCATCCGTTCAGGTGAAGAACAACTCTACCGGCTTTACCACCAGAACATCCACAGATTCCAAAGGAGGATTCTTATTTAAAGAACTTCCGCTGGGTGGCCCTTACACTGTAAAAATCGCTTTCATGGGCTACGGCGACCAGACAAGAACCGGCTACACACTTAATTTTGGCGACGTAGTACGTGTTAACATAGAGATGCAGGAAGCATCCCAAAGCCTGAACGAGGTTGAAGTTAACGCAACCGGCTTAAAAAACAAGGTACAGAATTTTGGAGCATCTACAGAGATCAGCGCCAAGACAATGAACCAGCTACCCGTAAACGGCCGTAACTTTTCCAATTTAATGGATCTTTCTCCATTGAGTCGCGGCAGCGGTATCTCAGGCCAGCTGGCTTCCTCTACCAACTATACCATTGACGGTATGAATGCTAAAAACCCAACCTCATCCGGAAGTACAACCAGCCGTAGCGGTGCCCCATACTCTATTTCCATTGAAGCGGTACGTGAATTTAAGGTAGTAACCAACCAGTATGATGTAACATTCGGAAGATCAGGCGGAGGCTCGGTAACAGCAGTAACTAAATCCGGAACAAACACGATCAGCGGAAGTGCCTTCATGTATGGAAGAGCAGACTGGCTGGCCAGCCCGTATGACATCAGAGGTATTAAAAGAGATAACGATTTCTCAACCTACCAGTACGGATTTACCCTGGGCGGGCCAATCATAAAAGATAAACTGCACTATTTTGTTGGATTGGATCATCAGAAAGATTCACGACCGCTGATCATCGCAGATATCAATGGCGCAGCAGACGAAGCCAGATTTAGAATCACCAATGATACACTGGCGAAATTTCTGAACATAGCCAGAACAAAATATGGCGTTTCCAGTGCACCTCAATATGGAAGTTTTGATAAAAAACGCGGTAGTGATGCAGCGTTCGCCCGTATCGACTGGCAGATAGACGGTCAGAACTTATTAACCGTACGTGATAACTACACCAATGACAGAAATCCGCTTGGGTTAGCAGACAATACGGCGATAAATTTCTATGAAAGTTATGGCAATGATAAAAATGTAGACAATAGCTTACTCGCAACATTGCGTTCAACAATCAACAGTAAAGTCACAAATGAGCTAAAAGTTCAGCATTTATATACCTTCCAGGCCAGTACACAAAATGATCAGCTTGGATTCGCCATTCCAAGAGCGGTCGTGGGCAATGTCCAGTCCGTCCTGGCAGACGGTTCGTCAGCGGCTACTGCGATTCAAATTGGTGGTCACCGGTTTGGACAGGAAGGTTTCACCAACAATGTTTTCCAATTGGTAGATAACTTATACTACAATACAGATAAAATCAGGTATACCTTTGGTTTGGACGTGATGTATACACGTGCCAAATCATTATATGGCAGCGAAGTGAACGGAAGATTTGAATATACAAACTCTACAGCCGGTTCATCATTAGCCAATTTCAACAATCTGATTCCAAACAGATATTATCGCGAGGTGCCATTGGTAGACGACCTGACAGTCAACGCAGGAATCTGGAATACAGCACTCTATGGTCAGATGCAAACCAAACTGGGCCTGGGCTTAGATTTTGTCGGAGGCCTGCGCGCAGACTATAGCGCTTATCCAACTTCACCACTTAACCAGAAACTATTGGATGAAGTGGGCGTAAGAACCGACCACAAACTAAAACAGTTCCTTATCCAGCCAAGAATTCAATTTGACTGGAATATCAATGAAAAAGGGACTGACTTTATTCGTTTAGGAGCAGGTATATTTGGTTCCGATGTCAATAATTACGTAACCATTAACAACTTAACGTTTGATGGAAAACACCTGGCTACAGTAGACGTTTTCGGTACTGATGTTCCCACACCAAACTTTCCCGGTTACAGAAACGGTACAGTGGCAACCCCATCTTTACCCGGCTTGCAATTGCCAACAATCAATACCTATGCAGAAGACGCAAAAATTCCTGTAGTATACAAAGCAAATTTGTCCTACAGCAAATTGTTGTCAGACAAATTTAAAGTCGGCATTACCGGCTATGCTTCATTAGGACGCAACAACTATATGTATGTAGACCGGAATATGGCTGCAAACCCTTATTTCACACTTCCAAACGAAGACAACCGTGGTGTTTTTGTACCGGTAATGCCTGGTAATGGCGCTGCAGACTGGAAAACCGCCCGCATCAGTAATAACTTTGGAAGGGTACTGGAATTGAACAGCAAAGGTAAAGTGAACCAGTTTGCAGTAGTAGTGGATGCCACATGGAACTACTTTAAAGATGGTCAGATTTCTGCCAGTTACACCCTAAATGACACAAAAGACAATACCTCATATAACGGAAACGTAGCCAACTCGGCAACCCTGTCACTTCCGGTTAAAGATGATCCGAGAAATCTGAGCAAGATGACTTACTCTGATAACCATTTCAGACATAAAGTTGTAATTTACGGTACACTGCCTACATATTATGGCGTTACCATCGGTGTTCGTTATTCCGGAATAGGCGGTACACGCTATAGCTTATTGTCTGGAGCGAACAACAATGGTGATTTTGTAGCAACCAACGATCTGGCATATATCTTTGACAGAAACAATACCAGTGTTCCTCAAAATGTACGTGCCGGACTGCAAACTATCCTCGACAATCCTGCGGCAAGCCAGAGCCTTAAAGACTATATTACCAAATATTCAGGTCAGATCGCTCAGCGTAATGGTGGGATAAACGACTTTTTTGGGATCGTTGACATCAGGGTAGCTAAAAAGATCAAAATATACAAATCTCATACATTAGAATTTTCCGGAGACATCTTCAACTTCGCTAACTTGCTGAACAAAAAGTGGGGAGTGAACGAAAGTTTAGGAACCCAGGCATTATACGCTTTAAACGGAAAAGCGGCTGTACTGGCAACGCCAACAACTCCGGCAAGCCCTGCAGTACCAAACTATGATGCGGCTACAAAAAGTTTCAATTACAGAGTTAATAACGCCGGTATCGTAGTTCCTTCCGGAAACCCTTACCAATTTCAGTTCGGTTTGCGCTACGGATTCTAGAAACCAGAATAACAAAAGAAAGAATTCGGCCCAATTCCTATGGGCATTAAGAAAAAGAGAGCTTCAGCAATGAAACTCTCTTTTTCTAATTCAGAACAATCGTAGAGATAGATCGGGCCGGAAGTGTAATTAAGTCATTATACCCCCTGATGTGCTCAGGCTTCATATCCATATCCTTCACATCAGTAGTCAGGTATCTGGTGGCAGACTTGTATTTTTTCCTGTTGTTTTTCAGATCCAGCCGAATCCGCAGAGCTGTTGCACCATAATTGGTGCCCACAATCACAAGATTATTCTTTTGATCCACGTAAGCAGACAGCATCAGCTCACTTTGTTCCAGGTTCAGGCCATTTCTATCCAACGAGGTATGCTCCAGCCTTGTCATTCCGGGCCGGACAAACCGGCTGTAATGCCCTAATGCCCAAAGATTTTTTGTAGCGCTGAATTCCCCATTCTTAAAATCGGGATCCGGTTTTAAAGCAATTAAATAATACCTGGTATCAAAATTCGCCGGCCCTGGCTCATAAGCGTTCCAGAATTGCCAGGCAGTGGCGTTGCCAACCGTCAGGTCGGCATGAATCACTTTAGACAAAAAGAGCGCGCAATCCATGTCCGTTCTGCGTCCTTTTTTTCCTTCTCTGAAACCATTTGCCAGCATAGAATATTCAGATTGCCAGTAGTTAACTCCAAATGCCTTTGCAGCGCCTGCAAGTTGCTTTCTCGTTTCTACCAATACACTATCGTCAGATTCCGTAAAGTAACTGTGCCCGGCAATAATTTTAGGGACGCGGCTGAAATTACCCATGTACAGTTTACTTTTCGGATCAAAGAAATTTTGAATCTGTCTGGATGCACCGCCCGATCCGGCATACAAATAATAGAGCGCACCGGCCTCGGAAACGGAGATTTGAGTACTCAGCTGATCAAACTCCAGCTCCTTGTTCAATGCCTTCACTATTTTATAAATCTCTTCGTTAGTCCACGGACTTCCTTCCTGATCTGCTTCTTTGTACTTGCGCGACCAGTCCCACTGTGGTTCGTTTACCGGACTTATGTAATTAAAATGGAGCTTTTGGGCATCAAAATGTTTAACAACGGCACTTAAAAATTTAGCATAGTGCTGGTAGGCATCTTCCCTTAAATTGGAAACAAAATCCTTTTCAGTTTTATAACCCAAACCATTTTTGGTGAATTGCACAGGCGGTGAGTTGGAGAAGGCAATGAGATTTTCTACGCCATAATCCTTCGCCTTCTGTAAAAAAAAGCGATAGCCCGATTGTTTATTCCAATTGTAAGTCCCGTCCGGACTCAGGAAAGAATCAGACCGCTTTCTAAAATCACGTATGCCACTGCTGTCGCCTTGTTCAGTAGTACCGGCGCCAATGTTAAATCTCCAGGCCGACAAGCCTATTCCCTGCGGTTGACCCTTGCTGTCAACTGCTTTGCTAAACAACAATTCTGCTATTTTTTCTCTTTTTTCACTGGGCCAGTCTTTTCCAATCCCTTCAGAAAACCAGCAACCGGATGATCCAAAATTATCTATGGTTTGCGCCTTCTTATTGAAATCAATTTTGACTGTAACAACAGTGTCCTGTAAAGGCGCGCCAAAAAGGGTCACTGCAGAGCACATGGAAATGCAAAAGAGATTAAAGGTATAAGTAACAATCTGTTTCATCTAAAAGGTATAATGTTATTCAGTTGCCAAATAAAGATCATTTATTTCAATATTTCTAAGATCTAAACGGCAATATATTCAGTAGTTTTTACATTGTAAAATGTCCGCTTCCCAAGTATTTTTTCATTGAGTGCTCTCAAAGTTTAATAAAAGATATTTCTCGTATCAAAATTCGATTTTTAACACAAACACCGAATTGGCAAGCTTCCTTATCGCTGAAAGTTAAAATAGTCTTCCGCAAGCAACCACACGACATCATTCTGCGTAATACCTAATGATGTTCACACAAAATAACATTCATCAGGAAACAGAATTTAAAGATTGATCCCTGGCCTGAAAATTCTCAAATTTTAAGATAAGAAAAATGGAGACCAGAAACCATTTAAGAAAAACGGGGCGTATCTGAAAAGCCATATGAATAGGAAATAAAAATTAACAATTATGCCTAAATACATTATCGAAAGAGAAATACCCGGATTGGGGAAATTCACTGCCGAACAATTAAAGGAAGCTTCGAAAACATCATGTAACGTATTGAACAATCTCGGGCCTCAAATTCAATGGGTTCACAGCTATGTAACCGCAGATAAAATGTACTGCATCTACAATGCGCCAAACGCGGAAATAATTAGAGAACATGCTAAACAAGGTGGTTTTCCAGCCAATTCGGTGAGCAATATATCGTCAATTATAGATCCTACCACTGCAGAATAGTTATTACAAAAAGCCATAGTTCAGGTTAGGGAATGATGAACTTATTCCCTTTTATATCTGGATTTTTGAGGGGAGGTGAGTAAAGAGTCTTAGAAAAATCTGAGGCTCTTTTACTTTTTTGAGATATCCAATTTACTTCTTTTTGGCTTTAGAGGGCTTAGGTACACAGTTGGGAACCTTTTTTCCATCTTTGGTTTTCATGCCTACCTGTTCATAGTTTTTCCAGCAAGGATCTTTATCTTCTTTTTTCTCAGCCATGATCATATGTTTATATGTTAATAAGTCTTGCTATGCTATTTTGTTTTGAAATTCGGCTAATATAAACGAGGAACACTTTATCCGGGAAACTAAACCTATGAGGTGAAGTGTCGGATCGAGCTTTTTGCAATTTACTCCGGTATAAACAATTAGAATGACCTTGCCGCATTCGGGCTTGCTGGTAATCAGCTTAAAGGTATCGTAGGACTGAGCGCTGGCATGAAAGCCAATTGAGGTAGATATAAGAATAGCCAGGAGTGCGCGTTTCATGAGCCGAACTTAAGTCTAAGCAATTTAAGGCTAATCTTTTATCATTTCTGTAATGCTCCGGGAGATTTAGAATTTTCAGCTTTTTGAACATTCTTCTGACACAATCAGCGTCCTTCGTAAAATTATTTAAGGCAAATGAATTTTCCCGGCATCCCAACTAAAAAGGAACCTAAAATAATCAACATTTCACCGAAAATTAGTCTAATTCGTATAGCCTTGAGATAGGGTTGGTATAGCCTTGTCATAGCCTTGAACTATGCGTGGCTATCTCAACGCCAGGTTAAGGCCTGATCGGATTTTTCTTAACACAGTTTTAATTCTGGGGTTTCACCTTAGTTTATAGGAATATTACCGGATTTTTTAGTTGCGATGTATTTCCTTTAACGTCGTTCTCCTAATGGCAGCGGGGCGAATGCGGAAATTTAGATATCTTAGATCCTCCGTTAGTCTGTAAAGAGCCGGACGCTGAACATTAAATTGCTTATTCATGAAAACAATAATTCTGCTTCTGGCTATTGTTTTGCCGCCTTTCACAGTTGATGCGCAATCTACATTTGTCCGTTTCGAAACGAGTAAGGGAAACATCACCGTCATGCTTTATGACGGAACGCCCAGACACAAGGCGATGTTTTTGAGCAGTGTTAAACAAGGGCTGTATAAAGATGCAGCTTTCAACAGGGTAATTAAATCTTTCGTGAGCCAGGGTGGCGAGCTCGACGATACCATACTCGACAGGGAAAAGCGGAATCCGGAACTGGGCGCTAAAAGATTCCCCGCAGAGATAAAACCAGAGTTCTTTCATAAAAGGGGTGCGCTCGGCGCCGGACGCGACGACAATGCGGCAAAGGCATCCTATTTTACGCAAATTTATTTTGTAGCAGGCAAACAACAGACCGATGCCCAGCTCGATGCGATAGCGCAAAAGAAAGGTAAAGTTTTTTCTGAGGAGCAGCGCAGCGTGTATAAGTCTGCAGGGGGAACACCTCATCTGGATGGAGATTATACCGTTTTTGGAGAGATTACAGAAGGGATAGACGTGGCGGATGCGATCAACAATGTGGCGGCCAATAAGGATGACGTACCGCTGGAAAAGGTAATTTTTAATGTGAGGATCTTAAAGAAAAGTACGAAGCATTAAGTTTTAATGTTTCCTTCGAAAAGTTTATATTTAATGACAACCAAATGTAAACCTTCAAATACTGTTATGTCAACAATCAAATTACCCGAACTAAAGGAGCAGCATGCTATCAGCGCAGCTCAGGCGGCGGCTTTCCGCGAAAATGGTCATGTACTCATTCCTGGTGTGCTTCTTGAAAATGAAGTGCCTTTGTTTCGTGAAGTGATCAAATCTGCTGCAGATCAATACAATACGGAAAAGCGCGACCTGGAAGAACGCGATACTTACGGCAAGGCTTTTCTGCAGATCATGAACTTATGGGAAGTGGATGAAGGGGTTAAACAATATACCCTGGCCAAAAGACTGGGCAAGATCGCTGCAGATCTGCTAGGTGTGGAGAATGTGCGGATCTACCATGATCAGGCTTTATTTAAGGAACCTGGCGGCGGCCCAACTCCGTGGCATCAGGATCAATATTACTGGCCATTGGATACGCCCAATACGGTAACCATGTGGATGCCGCTGATCGATATTGATGTGGATATGGGGATGCTCACCTTTGCTACAGGTTCGCATAAGAAAGGAGTGATATTTAACTATGAGATATCTGATGAGTCGGACCAGGAGTATGAGAAATATGTGAAAGACAATGACTTTCCGATAGCCCGCTCTGCTACCATGCGCGCCGGCGATGCCACCTGGCACTATGGCAATACGATACACAGCGCACCCGGCAATAAAAGCGACCAGATGCGGGAAGTGATGACCGTGATCTATATGGCGGCTGATGCGCGGGTGTCTGAACCTAAAAACCAATGGCAGGTAAACGACCGTGCAAAATGGCTGTTGAATACCCCTCCGGGTGAACTTGCGGCCTCCGAAATTAATCCGCTGATATTATAATCCCAATTAAAATCTTATATTTGCAGCCTTGAAAATATTTGGATCCTGGCGAGATAGCGAGGATCTTTTACACTTAAAGACAACCCGAATGCTGAATTTTGTTCTCTTTGGCCCACCGGGTGCAGGCAAAGGCACCCAATCAGAGAAATTGATTGATAAGTATCAATTGGTTCACATATCAACCGGCGACCTTTTCAGGGCGCACATTAAAAATCAATCTCCGCTAGGTCAAAAAGTGAGTGCGTTAATTGCTGAAGGACAATTGGTTCCCGATGGCATTACCATTGAGATGCTGGAAGAAGAAGTAGATAAAAATCCGAATGCCAAAGGTTTTATCTTCGACGGATTTCCAAGAACTGTTCCGCAGGCTGAGGCACTGGATGAATTTTTAGAAAGTAAAGACGGTGCTATCGCAGGTGTTATTGCACTCAATGTTGACCAGGATGAACTGACAAAACGCATTGCGCAGCGTCAGCTGGAAACAGGTCGTGTAGATGACCAGGCAGATAAGCTGCAAAAGAGGATTGAAGAATATTTTAGCAAAACAGTGCATGTTTTGCCATACTATGAAGGTCAGGGTAAGTTGAGTAAGGTAAACGGTATTGGTAAAATAGATGATATTTTTGCCGATCTGTGTGCTGTTGTAGATCAGTACTAATCAGATTATGTCGCAAGGTTCCAATTTTGTAGATTACGTTAAAATATGCTGCCGTTCAGGTAAAGGAGGGGCAGGTTCCGCACATTTACATCGTGACATCAGAACCGCTACAGGCGGGCCTGATGGAGGTGATGGCGGAAGAGGCGGCCACATTATCCTGAGGGGTAATACGCAATTCTGGACCTTGCTGCACTTAAAATACCGCAAGCACATCATCGCAGAAGACGGAGCTCCGGGTTCTAGTGCCACTTCTACCGGGAAATCGGGTAAGGATGAGATTCTTGATGTGCCTTTGGGTACCATCGCAAAGGATGCTGAAACCGGAGAGGTGCTTTTTGAAATTACAAAAGACGGGGAAACCAAAATCCTGACCCCGGGAGGAAGGGGAGGACTGGGCAACTGGCACTTCAAAACATCGACCCTGCAAACGCCGAGATTTGCCCAGCCGGGCGAAGCTGGCCGTGAGGACTGGATGGTTTTGGAGCTGAAGGTACTTGCCGATGTGGGGTTGGTTGGCTTTCCGAATGCCGGAAAATCGACCTTACTTTCTGTAGTTTCTGCTGCCAAGCCTGAAATAGCTGATTATCCATTTACCACTATTGTACCTAATCTGGGCATCGTTTCCTATCGCGATAGCAAATCTTTCGTAATGGCCGATATTCCGGGAATTATTGAAGGTGCGTCTAAAGGAAAAGGTCTTGGATTCAGATTTTTGAGGCATATTGAACGCAATTCTGTATTGCTGTTCATGGTTCCGGCAGATACGCACCGATCGATTACCGAAGAGTATGAGATCCTGAAATCGGAACTGAAGGATTATAATTCTGAATTGATGCAGAAGCCCCATCTGCTGGCTGTTACAAAGTCGGATATGCTGGATGAGGAGCTGGTTGCAGAGATGAAAAAGGATCTTCCAAAGCATATCCCTGCTATCTTTATTTCTTCTGTTGCGCAAAAGGGTTTGGTAGAACTAAAGGATATGCTTTGGTCTGCCATCAATGTTCCTGCTTAAGAAGGGGTATCCTGATGCCGGTTTAAAAAGGCGTCTTTTTTCATAGATCTGGCGGCAATCCATGCGCTGATGATCATTAGTATCGCACCGGCAAGAAAAGGAGCGCCGGCAAATTTTACCGGAGCATCTGGCTTGGTAAACCAGGCAAACAGATAAGTCATAAACAGCGGGCCTATAATGGTTGTTGCACTCATGAGGCTTGTTAAAGCCCCTTGCAATTCTCCCTGCTCATTCTGCGGTACATTTCCAGACATGATGGCTTGTAAAGCCGGCCCTGCAATTCCGCCCAGGCAGTAAGGAATAAGGAACACAAACATCATCCAGCTTTCTGTTGCAAAAGCAAAAAGCAGCATGCCGAGAGCATAAAGACCAAGACCTACATAAATGCTTTTCTCGTTGCCGATTTTTGGGTTGATGTAGCGGATCAGCCCTCCTTGAACGGCTGCAACCAATAAGCCTACTACGGTTAAAGAGATGCCTATGGTAAAGGTGCTCCATTTGAATTTTTCTATATTGATAAATGTCCAGGTGCTTTGCACGGCATGGCTGCCGATGTATACGAATACCAGTGCTACGATAAGACCGCCCAATCCTTTGTATTTTCTAAGTTGCAAGAGTGAACCCATCGGGTTGGCTCTTCTCCATTCGAATGGTCTGCGGTGTTCCTTGTCTAAGGATTCGGGAAGGACAAAATAGCCGTATGCCACATTTACGAGGGTAAGTATGGCTGCGGTAATGAATGGTACCCTGTGGCCGAGTTCGCCCAGCAAGCCACCGAGCGCGGGGCCTATTACAAAACCGAGACCGAAGGCTGCGCCGATCATCCCGAAATTTTGAGCCCGGTTTTCTTCTGTACTGATATCGGCGATGTATGCGGTGGCGGTGGTAAAGCTGGCACCAAATGCACCCGCTATAATCCGGCCTATAAATAGCCACCAGATGGTGGGGGCGAATGCGAGAAAGATATAGTCGATACCGAAGCCAAGCAGCGATAACAACAATACTGGCCTGCGGCCGTGTTTGTCACTTAGGTTTCCAATGATGGGCGCGCAAACAAATTGCATGATGGCGTAGGCAAAAGTAAGCCAGCCGCTCCATTGGGATGCCTGACTGATGTTGCTGCCGGTAAGGTGTTCAATGAGCGATGGAAATACGGGTATGATGATTCCGATGCCGATCACATCGAGTAGAAGCGTAATAAAAATGAAAATTAATGCAGCCTTGCGGGATGTAGCCATAGTGGATTCTATAATTTCGGCTTGCAAGGTAGGGTATTTAGCAGAAAAAGCAGCGAAATGCTGGCATTGAAAATGATATTATAAATGGTAATGAAGTGTAAAGCCTTAGAGGAAGAGGATTTTGATTTGCGCCTGACACCAGTAAACTTTACCGGAGTATCTGATTTGGCAAACCTAAAAAGACAGCTTAATTTTTTGGAATTTGTGATTAGTGATTTCAATGGGCCTGAATAGTTCTTTTCCCCTTGCTGATCGCGGGATTCCCTGATAAATCTGGTGTGGGAGCATACTTTTAGTGGCCACTGAGCCTAGGGTAAGCAAAGCATGTGTGCCGACACGGACACCCGGGCCAACAATGGTTTTGGCACAGATCCATGCGCCGTCTTCTATAACGATTGGATTGGTCACGAGGTCAAAGGATGGTAGGCGGTAATTATGGTTCCCTGTTAACAGCATGGCCTGTTGTGATATGCAAACATGGCTTCCGATGATGATATGGTCCAGGTTTTCGATGTAACAGTCTGCAAGCCATGAATTGTTGCCGATATACAGCTTCCAGGGATACTTGATATGTATATGAGGTTTGATTCTTACATTTTTGCCTATACGCGCCCCGAAAAGCCTGAGAATAATGACGAGTATGGTACTGAACGGGATCAGACCGCTTCTAAATAACAGCAGATTGATGAGATACCAACAACTCATTTTAAATATTGAAGCACCGGTACTGAACTCTTTTTTGTCGAATTTCTTTTGCAAACGTACGGACAGCATTTCTTTTTTATTTGTTTGTCCAGTGATATACTGAAATGATCGTGATCGTGTAAATGCAGCAATTGAAGATGGTGTGGTGGTCAATTGATGTGTAGCATGGATTATAATAAATGGCTAAAAGGATTAGCCTTAGTGTATTCAACAGCTGTATTCCAATCAGTCCTACGATAAGGAATTTGATTCTTGATGCCAAAGGCTTGGGAAAGGAGAGTACGAAAGCTGAAAAACAGCTCATAACTCCATAGCCAAGGCAGGAATATACCATGTTGAAACCGGAATGGCCATTTACCGAAAGACCTGTTGCTCTGATGTGGACCTGATAACCAAGGCCTTCAAGTATCCGGGCTGATGAGTGGATGTAAAAATGTCTCCACCTGGAAATATAGTTTAAATGCTTGTCGAACCAGGCTAAGTAGAGCCCGCCTGGTGTGGTGATGCTGATGTACATGATATGGAATGAATAAATGCTGAGAAACAAAATGACGAAGCAAATTGGGAAGGTGATACTGCTGATTTTGTTTGTCTTTTTAAATACCGCTCGCTTTTCTCCTATTTTAATATCTACGATCAGTCTGAACCAGAATCCCTGGAGAAAATGAAACATGATACCAGTTCTTCCATCAAGGATACCCAGTTGAAAGATGATCCTGAAAATGAAATAAAGAAATGGCCTCAGATACAGGGGCAGATGTCGCCATATGTTTTTGAGCGAGGCATTTCGTTCATTTGGCGAGCCCAGCAATCTGGCAGCAGGCTCTTGCATAAATGGATTGTCTTTGCGCTGGAGATATTCATCTGCCAGTAAATCACTATAGTGATTGTGCTTGGTAATCCAGAAGCTAATGTTATTCTCTTTGAGATTACTTTCGATCAGGTGAGCTGTTTTCCAGAGTACTGTTGTGCCGGCAATCTGGAATCTATGGTCCATGTGTTCACTGAGATCTGAGTAACCAGCTGTGTATCTGAACATTTTAAGGAGATATTTGGGATAGTAGCCTCCATGCCTGATCCATTTGCCTTTAAAATAATTCTTCCTGTTAAAATAAATTCCGCTGACATGACTGTAGTCCTGATCTTTAAAGGCATCGAGTTTTTTAAATAAATCCGGAGATAAGATTTGGTCGGCATCCAGGCAGATGACCCATGGCGTTGTAATTTTAAATGTTTCCAGCGCGACGTTCCATTGTTTTGGGTGGTTTATAAATTCATTGAATTTTATTGCTGCACCATAGCTTGCCGCAATATTTAAGGTTTGGTCAGTGCTGCCCGAATCAAGAATATAGGTACATGCATTTAACGGTCTGGTTGAATCAAGAAGCC
>DATFQH010000213.1:0-14324 GCA_035264385.1 Pedobacter sp. | reverse complement strand
AGAGAGCGCTTTGCCATCGAGATCATACTCGTTTACTTTTCCCAGATCCATGTGGGCAATCAGGAGTGTACCTTTATCTGTTAACCTGGCATGCCTGATCTGACCATGCGTACCGCTTTTAAAAGGGATTGCAAATTCCTTCACAATCTTATTGGTTTTAATGTTCGTGACAAACACTTTAGCAGGATTGCCATTCTGTACAAATACGACATGGTTGATGCCTATCGGCTGGGCAGTATGGGTTTCAAAACCTTCCGGTGCGTCATAGTGCCAGAGCACTTTTTTATCACGGTTAATCAGTGTAACGCCATACTGGTGGGCAAATAACACATTGCCGTTAGCCATCAATACTGCATCACTAATCTCGCCCTTGCCTGTAGTATCAATATATGACCAGGTCACTACACCCTTTTTAATGATGTACATATTTCGTGATTTTGCTTCGCCCGCATAAAAAAAGTCAAATTGTTCCAGTCCCTTTCCCGGCAGGACCTCCGGAGCAAAAGCTTTGTCTGTGGCCGGACCGCTTATTTGCCCAAACAGCGGGGTAATTATAGAGATAAGCATTGCTGTCATCAGCAATAAACGCGGTGTGTATTTCATATGGGATTTATTTGGTTCGTGCTTGTTGAGCGGCAAGTTATTGAAAATGAAAAAAATAAGGTTTGAAATGCCTGCTTTTTTTTATGCAATCGTTGCCGGTAGGTTCCATGGTACACAAACTGCCATTACACCAGGCTGATTATGGAGAATCTATGGGTTTAGGGCGTCACAGCGTTATGAAGTGTTAAAACCTGCTGTAAGAAAATATCAGATTATTTAAAGCCTTACATTTTCATTCTGCCATTTTGTGAAATCCTTCAGCTGCTGCTGATGTTCGGTAATCCATTTCCTGTTTTCTTCCTGGTTGGCGGTAAAGCTGATGATGCGTGTAACTAATGGCATATATTCAGATTTGGCGATTTTATAGAAATAGTCAGCGTAAAAGGACCAAAAAAAGCTTTTCTCCTTTTTCTTTGCGGAAAGTTCCCCTGCCGCTGAAAAAATCGTCTTCAGCTGCTGTTCCAGTTTTTCTGTTTCCGATAGACCCGGTATCGCATCCAGGGAGAGTGAAGACATGGGGATTATCATATTTGCAGCATTCAGGTCAGGGTCCTTATCATTATTACTGACAGTAATGTTGTTTACGCCATCCTTTTTGTTGATGCCATCGCCCAGTATTGATTTGAGGTCTTTATAGGCATTCACTGAACGTTCGGTTGTTGCTTCAAGCAAAAGGAAATTGCAATAGGCTATCAGTGCGATTATTTTTGTATTCGGGTTGGCCATGGCGGTAGCCGCATATAAGCGATGGCTGCTGGCATGGCCGGGAGCCAGTTGAATGGCCTGGCTTGCATACTGGCTCGCCTCCTCATTTTTGCCTTGCCTGCTGTACGTAATCGCCAGGTTAAAATAAAGCCGCTGATACTTTGGGTCTGCCTTTATACAGAGTTTAAAGCATTCGATGGCCTTATCGGTTTGCCCCTGATCGTCGTGGATGCTGCCCAATAAATCGTAGGCACTGGCCATATTAGGACTTTTTGCATCAATTATTTTGTTCAGGTAGGGAATCGCTTCCTTACCAGATTGATTACTGAAATGAGTAAATGCAATTTCATAATTGGCGGTGGGATGATTTGGTTCCAGGGCCAGCGCTTCCTTATACTTGGCAATAGCCTCCTGATATTTAGCTGCGTCGTGCAATTTAATCCCTTCGGAAACCAGGTCTGCGACTTTATCCTGGGCAAATAGGGTAAATGAAAAGAATAGTGAGAACAGGGTGAGCGTAATGTGTTTCATGGTACAGAAAATTTGGTTAGCGGAGGTCTGTGGTATTTAAAGTTAAATTAAATTGTACAATTTATCTGTACAATTTAAAAATCTGCTGATCCGAAGGTTCTGAACCTGTCTGGCTTAATAAGTATAAGTGACTTCTGAACTTTGATCCAGGTTAGGGTGTTCCGGGAATTTAAGCGCGTTAATTTGCTTTTCTATTCTGCCATCCGTTACGGTATAGGTTATAGTGGTCTGCTTTTCGACATAAGGCTGCCCGTTTCTGAACCTGATTAATTTGATCAGCGCCGGTAATTGCTTCAACTGGCTGATTACAGGTAAATTGTAAATCATATAGTCTTCGCTGATGTCTGTTGCTGTAAAATAAAGCGGGTCGAATGAGGCTACTTTTGAAAATGCTTCTATAGTGGTAACGAGTTTGGCTCCGTTTTTATCGATTCCTGTGATCTTTACGGGCAGGTATTGCGCATTATATTCGTAGGTATTGGTATAGATCAGTTCAGTACCCGCTTCATTGATCTGATAATACTTCATTACAGAAACTGTATTGTTGCTGTTGTAAGTGAATTCAAGCCGTTGATTTGCACGGTGCTGATCCCCGAGCCGAAGGTGTCGGGTCATGCTGGTTATTTGCCCGGCGGCGTTGTGTTCAAAGATGTTCTTATACAGTGACCCCGCTGTATTGATCTCCTTAATGCGTTTGCTTGTATAGGTATAGGCTACTTCATAGGAACTTGCGGGGCCGGTATAGTTTATTTGTCTGATGGTACTGTCGGTGTTGTATTCGAACGCTGCGCTGGCATTAAATTCCTTCCATTGGATACCCTTTAGAAGTTGACGTTTGCCATTCGTGTGCAGAGGGTCTTCGGGTAAATTATCAGTGCTATCCTTACCTGATTTTTTGCAGGACTGGAATGTTAAGCTCAGGGCGAGTATAAATAAGAGCAGGAATGATTTAACTGATAACTTTCTTCCTTTTATTTTTAACAAAGGATAGAGGAGTATCCCTATGGTCTTAACGGCGACATATGGTGGCTTGGTAAGTCTGATTACACGGTCGTATTTGTTCAGCAGGTAAAGCATGGTGGGCGGATCCGGCAGGCCTTTCTCATTAGATTTCGGACTATTCGCTACCAGGGTCATTATGCGCAAAAACTGTTCTGTTTCCAGGGCTGGCCACACCTGCCAGCTGACTACTGCATTTTCTGAACCGCTATTCCACATGGAATGTTTGTCGCCTGCTTTAATCTCGATCAGACTGCCGGGCTTGTAACTTTGTACCAATCCGTTTATTCTGATGTTGATTTGACCTGAAATGACCCTGAACAGTTCTTCCTGCTTCGGGTGATAATGCACTGGCGGTTCTGGAGAACCTGCCGGATACGTAGCTTCCATATCCAGCATAGTTCCATTGGTATCCTCTGAAGTTTGCAGGAACCTGATGATCTGTCCGGTTTTTAGATTGTGTAGTTCTTTACTGTTTGCTGGCATCTTGAAATCTGGTTTGTTGATTCGATATTCAAGACGTGATTTTGTGGACGGTTGTTACAGGGTTTCAAAATTAGTGTTATGAGAATAAATCCAGAACAGGCTTACCTAATCCGTCCGGTGTTGTGTAAAATGGCCTTTTTTCAACAACATAGTTTGCATCCTGTGCTATTCCAAGCGCGTGATAAATGCTTTGATGTACCTGATCGATCACTATTGGGTTCTCAATGGTCTTACATGGCCTTTCATCGGCCGTTTTGCCGTAGACGTTCCCTTTTTTAATACCTCCGCCAAACATCAGCATGGAGCAACCATCGGTAAAGTGACGGTGCATGCCGTAGTTTTTGAGTTCCTGGATGACATCCGGCTGTTCTACCTGTTCCTGTACTTTTGCATCCGGACGGCCTTCAACCATCATGTCTCTGCTGAATTCACTGGCCAGGATAACCAGAGTACGGTCCAGGCGACCGGTTTTGTCCAGATCTTTGATCAGCTGTGCAACAGGTCCATCAATCTGCTTCTTCATATCGATGAGCCTGGTATAGCCATTGTCGTGCGTATCCCATCCTTTAAAAGGTTCGTATTCTGTTGTTACGCTGATAAACCGGGCGCCCTGTTCTGTAAGTCTTCGGGCCATTAGACAACCCAAACCAAATTTGCCGGTGTTGTAAATGTCATAGCTTTCTTTGGGCTCCTGACTCAGGTCAAAAGCTTTAGCTTCAGGAGATTTTAAGAGCATGTACGCCTGCTCCATTGACCTCTTTAATGATTCCTTCTGATAATCGCTGCCAAATTCACCCATAGGGCCTTTACTGATCAGATCCTGATAGAGCTGGTTGCGTTTCTCAAATCGCATTGAGGACATACCTACCGGTGGTTGAACGCTTTCCAGCCCGGCTGAAGGATCGGGGATAAGGAAGGGGCCAAATTCGTTGCCCAAAAAACCTGCGGTATGGAAAGCCTTCAGTTCTTCTCCTTCACCCAGTGTAAACCTTTGACCGATATCAATAAAGGCGGGGATTACCGGATTTAATGGACCCAGTTCTTTGGCTATCCATGACCCAAGATGTGGCGCCGAAACTGATTGCGGTGGTTTGTAGCAGGTATGCCAGTGATACTGATGCCTGGAATGCAGGATATGCCCCATATCGCCAGCAACATACGAGCGGATCACTGTGCCCTTGTCTATAACATTCCCTATAGCTTGAAGACCTTCCGAAAAATGGACGCCATCGAGGATCGTCGGCATAGATTTGAAGGTGCTCAGTACACTATTGGCCTGCATTCCCTTAGAAAAGGGTGTATATTTCTTCGGATCAAAAGTATCTGTGTGCGCCATACCTCCTGCCATCCAGAGTAAGATTACTGTATCTGCTGTAGCGATGCTGTTCTTTCCATTGCAGGATGACAGTAAATTGGTAAGTGGTATGCCTGCGGCCATTGCTGCCAGTGTGGCTGCACTTGTGTTTTTTAAGAATTCCCTTCTGTTCCAGCTCATCTTTATAATTTCTGTTCAGTTTAACAATGATTCGGTTTAGTAGATAATTTGAAATTCAGGTAGCAATACCATAGCCCAGAACAGATCCTGAATGGCTCCTGTATCAGGTGATTTGCCCAGGGCTTTTCTTGCCAGTTGTATTTCTTTTTCGGTAGGCCTTCGGCCCAGTGTTTTCCTGTAGAGTTCGGCGATGAGCTGTTCGGTATTGCTGTAGCCTGTTTTCCAGCGTTCTGCACCTTGTTTCAGCACCTCATTAAATCTGTTGCCGTTGGTTAGTTCCAGCGCCTGGAGCAGGTTTGCCTGCGATTCTCTGCTGGTGGCCACGGTTTCACGGTTTGGCCGGCCAAGGGCAGTTAAATAGCTGTTGTTGGCTACCAGTGATGCCCGGATAAAGGCCGGTTTCATTGTCGAATTGTTATAGGCGGCATTCATAAATGGATTGTACCTGAGATTGGAGTCGGCAAACATAGGGGAGATGAGACCGCTTACCGCATCAGTAAACTGTTCAGCAGTCATTCTCTTGCGGACCATTCCCTTGAATTTGTAGTTTGGGTTGCTCACCAGGGCTGCTTCCTTAAATGCCTGAGAGGGCAGCTGATAGGTATTTGATGTCGCAATAAGATAGATTAATTCTTTGAGATCAGATTTATGTGCGGAAAAGTCATAGGCCATCCAGTCGAGCAGGTCCTGGTTCCATGGTTCGTTGTCCATCACATCTACAGGCTCTACCAATCCACGGCCCATCATTTGTGCCCATATGCGGTTCACAATAGTACGGTACAACCGGCCATCTTCTGGTTTGATCAGGTTCTCTGCCAGTTGCCTTCTTTTTTCGGCTACCGGTGCTTTGGCATCGATGGTACCAAGCTCCTTCCATAGCATTCTGGCATCAACATATTTTCCGGTCGGTTTCTCGCAGCGGCTGATCTCCAGCGCAGTATCTGCAAAGATGTTTGCAAAGGCATAAGCATCTTCCAGCTTCCAGTCGCTGATAAAGCTGTTGTGGCAGGAGGCGCATTTCAGGTTCAGGCCCAATAACACCTGTGATACGTTCTGTGCGGCCTGCATTTCTGTCCGCTGACTGGCGTTTACCACTCCCCGCCACTTGATCCCTTCTATAAAACCTTTTGATTCATTGGTTGGGCTGATGAGTTCCCTTACAAACTGGTCGTAAGGTTTGTTGCTTTTTAATGATTTGTATAGCCAGTCTGTGATGTCGAAACGACCACCGGTAATGTAGCCGGTACCCGTATAGTCATTCCTCAGGGCATCATTCCAGAAACTGAGCCAGTGCAGGGCATAATCGTCCTGCTGATCGAGCAACGTTCGAACCCATAAGGCTCTTTTGTTTGGTCTGCTGTCTTTTGCAAACCGGTCCAGGTCGGCGGGGGAAGGAAGCAGACCCACAATGTCCAGATAAATTCTTCGTAGATAGACACGATCTTCTACAAGGGACGGCCATGTAAATTTATGCTTATTGAAATATTGATTTGTCCAGAGATCTATCGGGTTTGATAAGCCATTTGATACTGCTGGCAGCGCAGGGTTCCGCGGTTCCAGACGGGCTACCCTGTATGCGCTTTTAGCGCTTCCGTCTTCCGGCCATGGAGCTCCTTTTGCAATCCAGAAACGAATGGTCGCTATGTCTTTCTCTGGCAATTTTTTGCCTTTTGAGGGCATCACATCCTTGTGATCTGCAGGCAGATTGATTCTCCTGTAAAGTTCACTTTCTTCAGCATTACCGGATACGATAACGGGCCCGTTTTCACCTCCTTTAAAGGCCATATGTTTACCATCCAGTCGTAAATCGCCTTTTACTTTTTCCGCGCCGTGGCATTTGTAGCAGTTGTGTGCCAGGATGGCCCTGACTTCTGTATTGAGTTCTGCCTCTTGCTGCTTGCTGAGTTTAGTCGTATCATTTTGAAAACTGGCCAGACTAAAATTATCGTTGCCTTTTGGGGTATAGTCTTTGCTCCAGGGTAATGCTGCAGAAAGAAAATCGCTGCCATGGGTCAGGCTTGCTCCGAAGTGCCCGGCTACTGAGACACCTATGGCAGTGAGAAATAAAGAGAATCTATAAATTTTAATATAGCCGGTTTGTTGTTTTCTCCGGATCAGGTAAAGGAACAGTAAGGTCGCGGCACCAAGAAAGGCAGTACCAATGCCTGTCCACTGATGGATGCTCAACACTTCACCACTATAATCGCCCTGTTGGTAAAGCAGCAGGCCCAGCACAACTGAAATTACGGCGGAAATGGCACCAGCAACAATTAATGCGTTAACGCCGCTGCGAATTTTTGAATTGAAGTTTCTTAAGGTAAATAGTTCCAGGACGGCAGCAAACAGGAGCAGGCTCACCGGAAAATGAACTGCCAGCGGATGCAGACGACCTAAAAAATCCCAAAGCCAGAAAGCCTTGTCTTGTAGCATATCAGATATTTATAATTTGGTTTAGGCTTTGTGCCCGGATACTAAATATCCTGTTATATTTTCAGGAAAGCAACCTGTACCATCCTGCCTGTCTGGCTATTGATTGTTAACCGTCTGTCTTACAAGGGGAAAAATCAGTATTCGGATGGCAGTGTTAATATTTAAATTTTCGGGTCAGAATGTCCCGACCTTTGATATTAATCGTAAATTATGGGCATGAAAACGAGTCATGCCCTGTGTGCGCTGGTAATTTTGGCCTTTGCAGCAGGATGTACAAAAGATAAAGTTGCAGATGCTCCCGAACCGGAAGAAACCGTGACTGACACAATTCCGGTTATAAAGCCACCGGAACAAAACCAGAGTGATGTGGTAGGTAAGATCACTGCAGGGTATCAGGGCTGGTTTGCTGCGAAGGGCGATGGCTCACCGATCGATGCCTGGTGGCATTACACTCAAGACTGGGGGAAGGCACCTTCGCCGGATAATCAGGGTATTAAGTCCTGGCCTGATGTCAGTGATTATACTTCAACTTATCAAACAGGCTATGCCAATCTGGGCAACGGACAGCCGGCCAAATTGTTCTCGTCATTCACTAGCCAAACGATCAGTACTCATTTTTTGTGGATGAAGCAGCATGACATTGACGTAGCTGCATTGCAGCGGTTCAATCCGAATGGACAGGAGGGCCCTGTAAGAGATGCGATTACGGCGAAGGTGAAGATTGCTGCTGAGGCCAGCGGGCGAAAATTCTACATCATGTATGATGTGAGCGGCTGGACAAATATGCAAAGAGAGATAAAAAATGACTGGACAGGCAGGATGTCTGGATATACCCGTTCACCGGCTTATGCGAGACAAAAAGGTAGACCAGTAGTTTGTATCTGGGGGTTTGGTTTCAATGATGACAACCATCCATGGCCCGCATCAGTTTGCCTGGAGGTGATCAACTGGTTCAAATCACAGGGTTGCTATGTGATTGGCGGCGTTCCAACTCACTGGCGCAAGCAAGACAGTGATTCCAAATCTGATTTTATAAGCGCATATAAGGCTTTTAACATGCTTTCGCCCTGGATGGTCGGCAGGATTGGAAATGTAAATGATACCGATAATTTCTATACCAATGTAAATGTTCCCGATATGATCTATTGCAGGGCCAATGGGATCGACTACCAGCCTTGTGTATTACCTGGCGACCTTCAGGAACGTCAGCGTGCGCACGGTGACTTTATGTGGCGGCAGTTTTATAATATGAAAAGACTGGGTGCCAATGGTATTTATATCTCTATGTTTGATGAGTATAATGAAGGAAATCAAATTGCCAAAACTGCTGAAACCAATGAATTTGTACCTGAAGGCTCTAATTTTCTTGCACTTGATGAGGACGGAACTCCTTGCTCTGCTGATTATTATCTGCGCCTGACAGCCGATGGTGGTAAAATGTTCAAGGGTCAGATTGCACTGACAACGGTACGGCCTACAAAGCCTAAGCTTTAGGTCATTCCCTTCAAAACAAAACACATACCTATGCTGACATCGGGTAAACCCTCGTCTGTGGTTTTGTAAACGTGTCTGCGGACATCTGGATTAGTGATAGGGGAATGGACCTTATAAACAGGCGCTCGGAAAAGTAAAAGCATAAGTAAGAAATAAAATGCTATTTTAGATCATATTAATTAGAGCAAACACTAGTATATGATTCTCGAAGTTGCTGTACTTTATATCAAACCTGGTCTTGATGTCCGGTTTGAAGCCGACTTTAAAATAGCGGGACAATACATAAGCTCCATAAGCGGATATATCGGTCATACCTTACAAAAATGTATGGAACAGGAGAACAAATACATTTTAATGGTGGAGTGGGAAAAAATTGAAGATCATACGATCGGATTCAAAAAGTCTGATGTGTATCTGAAATGGAAAGACCTGCTTCATCATTATTACGATCCGTTTCCGGTTGTAGAACATTATGGAGCTGTGATATTGTAACCTATTAAACTTTGATACAACCGGGCGAACTTTTGAGACAAAATGAATATAAAACAGAAGAGCTTATTTAGGCGTTAATAATAAACAATTCATAATTTAGAACCCTTAACCAAATAATAAATGAAACAAACATTACAATCTTTCTTCGCAGCAGCATTGGTACTTGCTGTAGCGGCTTGCAATCAACCTGCAAAAACTGATTCAGCAGCTATTGCAGCTGACAGCACGGCTACAACAGTTCAGTTGGATAGTGCCAAATTCCAAAAGGAAATAGACGGCAAAAAAACCAACCTCTATGTGCTTAAAAATAAAAACAATATGCAGGCCGCTTTTAGTAATTACGGCGGCAGGCTTGTGAGTTTGCTTGTTCCGGACAGCACAGGTAAACTGGTAGACGTGGTAGTCGGATTTGACAGTGTTGAGGGTTTCGAAAAATCTACCGAACCTTACTTTGGCGCTACGATCGGCCGTTATGGTAACCGGATAGCAAAAGGCAAATTTAGCCTTGACGGTAAACAATATACTTTATTTACAAATAATGGTCAGAACACCTTGCACGGAGGTAAAAAAGGATATCAATATGTTGTTTGGGATGCGGCACAGCCTAATCCGCAGACGCTGGTGCTTACTTACCTGTCTAAAGATGGTGAAGAAGGTTTTCCAGGGAACTTAAATGTCAAAGTGACTTATAGCCTTACAGACGATAATGAACTGAAGATGGATTATGAAGCAACTACAGACAAAAAAACCCTTTGTAACCTTACCAATCATGCCTTCTTTAACCTAAACGGTGAAGGTAGCGGCACCATTTTGAATCATACATTACAAATTTTCGCAGATCAGTACACTCCGGTAGACACCACATTAATTCCCCTTGGAAAACACGCAGCCGTAAAAGGTACGCCATTTGATTTTACAAGTCCTGAAACTATTGGCAAAAGGATTGAAGAAAGCAATGATCAGTTGACAGCTGGACAAGGGTATGATCATAATTTTGTGCTTAATGGAACTAAAGCTATGGGAATGACGCATGCTGCTAGCGTAAAGGGCGACAAATCTGGTATAGTAATGGATATCTATACCCAGGAACCCGGACTGCAATTTTACAGCGGTAACTTTATGCAGAGTAAAAATGTATTTAAGGGCGGAGCTAAAGACGATTTCAGAACTGCGCTTGCTTTGGAAACCCAGCATTTCCCTGATTCTCCAAATCAGCCATCTTTTCCTACCACGGTATTGAATCCGGGCCAGACTTATAAGACCTCATCAATCTATAAATTTTCAGGTAAGTAAAACATACGATCAGTGAATAAAAAAAAACCGCTTAGTTATAAGCGGTTTTTTTATTTCATACATCGACTTGATTGTTCTTCCATGCGGTTGTCCCTGCTGACGGAACTTTGATCGTTGACGTGTTCTTCCGCTTATTCGCAGGGCCTTGCAATTGATCGGCATGATTCCTCGCTTTTTCCCATAATTCTTCTACGGGATGGTCCTTAAAAAGGTCGTCATCATCCAAACGGTTCGACAAGCTGCCACTGAATTTCGACCTGATATTCCGGCCGCTTTGAGGAGCAAACAGTATTCCTAATGCAGCACCAATGGCAATTCCTGCCAATGAAGCAATGGCAATTAATGCGCTGTTGTTTCTTGATTTCATAAGCTGTTTTCTTAATGTTGATTCAGTAAGAGTTAAACATTATTATTCCAATTTTGTTTAATCAGGCATGAAGGATATAAAAGTCGCGGAACAGGTTGGAAGCTTCTATGATAGATTTTATGACTGGCTCATTGAAAAAGGACCGTCAATTTTGCTGGGTATCCTGGTCCTGTTTGCGGGGCTTTGGCTGATCAGGCTATTGTCGCGCTGGATGGAAAGAAGAATGCTTCGTAAAAGTGTGAACAGCTCATTGAAACCTTTCTTCCAGAGTGTAACTGTAGTTATACTGCGGGTACTACTGATATTTCTGATCATGCAGATTATGGGTATACAGCTGACCATTTTTGCTGCACTGATCGGAGCCATAGGTGTCGCCGCCGGTCTGGCCTTATCCGGCACTATGCAAAATTTCGCCAGTGGGGTATTGATTCTGCTGCTCAAACCTTTTAAGGTTTCTGATAATATTATAGCACAGGGTCAGGAAGGAACAGTAACTTCTATCCAGCTGTTTTTTACGGTAGTGACCACATTCGATAACCGAAAGGTGATCATTCCGAACAGCAAGCTTTCAAATGAAGTAATCATCAATATCAGTGCAATAGGAAGCAGAAGATTGGATATAGAGATCAAGTTTAGTTATGGAGTAGACCTGCAGAAAATCAGGCAGGTAATTGACGAAACTATCGCCGAATCAAGGGACATACTTAAAACACCGGAAAAACGGATAGGAGTATCCATGCTGGAAGAAAGCGGGTATAAGGTATTTATCAATGTCTGGCTGGAGGCCCACGGCTTCAACGATGCTAAACTGAGCTTTCAGGAAAAGTTAGTTGAGAATTTAAAGGCGTCAGGCCTCCCGTTACCCGGAATGGCTGCCAAATAGAATTTACAGACCTTTTGACTGAACTGCAGATATTTGAGTTAAATAGCGGTGTACGTAAATTTGTAAATGTCCGGACCATCCGGGTCTTTTAGCTCAATAATCATTTTTTTAGCACCCAGTTCCACGATAGTGTATGTTATAGTCAAATCAAACTCGTCATTAGAGATGATGAGTTTGCTGTCCATTAGCTCCCATCTTCCGTATTCAGATACCTGCGGTGCATCATCTTCACATTTAGTAGCGCCCTCATTAACCTGATAAGTGCCGTTACTTAGGTAAACACCGAAGTCATCCTCCTCACAATCTTCATATTCTCCCAGTTGGTCGATATCATTTATGGTGAATGCAGTCAGTTTCCAATGTTTATCGGTTAATAGTTTCGCTTTTCTTTCAGATGTACTGATTACTTTTTTGCAACCGCTGAAAGCGACAAGACAGGCCAATAATGCGATAATTAAATTTAATTTGTTCATTTAGATGGATTTGAGCGAAGCAATTACTTAACACAAAGATAGTGATTTCGGCTTATTTATGGATTGGGCCTGTCAGTAAATCTCATTCCTGTGATTAATTGTTTACGCAAACGTTTGTGTTGAATGTAATTGAACAGAAAACTTCATTTTTTAAATTATTAGGTTAAATTTGGTTTAATCAGTTACCATACAACCCAATAACTGCGACAACACAACCAATATGAAACCTAAAGAACCAAAACAACCCAACAACAGAAGAGATTTTATTAAAAAATCTGCGGTCGGACTGGCTGCATTCACCATTGTACCCCGTTATGTACTGGGTGGACAGGGCTTTCTTGCCCCTAGTGACAAACTTACCAAAGCGGTAATCGGTGTGGGAGGCATGGGCCGCGGACACTTTGAATATGAAGGCACACAGGTAGTTGCAATTTGCGATGTCGATAAAAGACATTTGCAACAAGCAGCAGGAATGCTGGACAAAGGTGTAAAAACATTTGGAGATTACCGGGAAATGATCCAGCTTCCAGAGGTAGACATAGTTCACATTGCTACTCCTCCGCACTGGCATGGTATCATGGCCGTTGATGCTGCAAATGCAGGCAAGGACATCTGGTGCGAAAAGCCGATGACACATACAATCGGTGAAGGCAAACGTGTGGTAGAAGCAGTAAAACAACATGGCAGGATGTTCAGGCTCAATACCTGGTTTAGATTTAAAGATACTTTTTATGGTATGGGTACTACGGTAAAGCCAATCAAGAAGCTGGTAGACAGCGGTATGCTGGGTTGGCCATTAAAGGTGACCGTAAGTAAACACACCGGTTACGACTGGAAATTCTACTGGGTAGGAAAGGACAACCTGGAGCCGCAACCTGTACCTGCCGAGCTGGATTACAATTCATGGCTGGGCCCGGCGCCGTATAAACCATACAATGCACACCGTGTGCACCAGACCTTCAGAGGCTATTGGGATTATGATGGCGGCGGTCTGAGTGATATGGGACAGCATTATATTGACCCGATCCAGTATTTTCTGGGTAAAGACGATACCAATCCGGTTTCAGTAGAAATAGATGCACCGCAGCAACATACTGATGCGGTTGGCATCTGGCGCAGGATTACTTATACGTATGCAGACGGTTGCCAGATCATTCTCGATGGCGAAGGCAAAGACACCAACGTACCGTATATAGAAGGACCTAAAGGAAAACTCTATCCCGGATTCAAATCTGACATACCGGATCTTGAACGAAAACTGGCACAATTTCCCGATCCAGACCCCCAGATTGTAGAATTCTCTGAATCTGTTAGGACAAGAAAGAAGTTTGCATTAAACGAAGAGAACGGACACCGTTCATGCAATATTGTAAATATCGGTCTTGCTGCACTGAAACTGGGACGTTCGCTGAAGTTTGATCCTGTGAAACAGGAATTTGTTGACGATGAAGCTGCAAACAGATTGATCAATCCTGTGATGCGGGCACCATTTACCATTTAAGCAGACAGATTTGTCCGGCTTCGATATTGTTTAATTCATTCAGAAAGAAATTACGATTATAACCATGATAAAAAAATTATTATTTGTCCTGATAGCCACCGTTGTCTTAAGCAACTCAGGTATTGCCCAGGATAAAAAAGACGAACGAACCATCACCACAAAAATTGCCGATCTGCTGGCACAATTGCCCGCCCGCGATGCAGCGCAGCTGGAAGGAAATATGAAAGAGATTGCCGATTTGGGCGAAGAAGGTTATGTAACCTTGATCAGCGGGCTTACCGCCCCCGGAAAAGGTAACAATTCATTGATTGAATATGCTGTAGGCGGCTTCACTGCCGCTGCGACTAAAAATGGGCAGCAGGCCTGGAGAACCATGGCTGTCAGTGCCTACTGCAAGGCTTTATCTAAGGTAACCGATAAGCAAAATAAAGCATTTATCATCAGTCAGTTTGATATGGTTGGCAACGATGCTGCTGTAAGTTGCCTGGAGGCATACCTTACTGATGAGCAACTTGCCGATGAAGCCTCCAGGGCATTGATCAAGGTGAACACAGCTTCTTCTTTTTCGGCCT
>DATFQH010000212.1:0-12529 GCA_035264385.1 Pedobacter sp. | reverse complement strand
TGGAGAACATTGAATGCTGACTGTGTGAATGATCCTTACCTGCATGAACTGATCAGGAAAAGCGATATTGTATTGCCATGGTCTGTACAGCGCTATTCTCCGCTACTGCATAATGATATGGACAGGCTGCGCGACAATACAATAGCCGATATTAAATGGTGCCGCGATAATAAGGTAGATTATGTGCCATGCATTTGTCCAGGCTTCAGCTGGCACAATTTGAGTAAATATGAATTTCCGGATGATGTGAAGCCGGTAGGATCTATTCCGAGGCAGGGTGGTCGTTTTTATTGGCAGCAGATCGCTACGGTGATTAACGTGGGTGCCTCAATGCTGTATGTGGCTATGTTTGATGAAGTGAATGAAGCCACTGCCATATTTAAGGTTACTGACAATCCCCCGGTAAGCAAGGTGACTTCTTTTGTGAATAATGATGGTAAACCTTCAGATCATTATCTGTGGCTTACAGGCGAAGCTGCAAAAATGCTGCGTAATGAGAAACCCCTGAGTATAAAAATGCCCGAGCGTAAATAAAATTATTACTTTTACATATGACCAATCTATTAAAACCTAAAAAGACCATTTTAACACTTGCAGTGGCCTGTTTGCCGCTTTTGTTTGCGAAAGCACAGCTGCCAAATTATAGCGGAGAAGGGAACCTGAAATATGTTGATCCTAGAATCGGAAACGTTGGTGCGATTTTGGAGCCTACCAGGCCAACTATCCAATTGCCAAACCAGGTGATCAGGATGACGCCTCAGAGAGCTGACTATATGGACGACCAGATCTCCAATTTTCCGCTAACTGTAGTTTCGCATAGAAACGGACAGGTATTTTCTGTAAAACCGGTGCTTACCGCGCAGGATACCAAAAGAATGACCTATGATCATGACCTGGAAATCAACCGGCCCTGGTATTATTCTACATATTTGATCGATAACGACATTAAGGTAGAATTTACACCGGGTAAGAAATCTGGGATTTTTAAGTTTGATTTCCCCCAGAACAGTCCTAAAGCATTGATTTTTGATAAATATAATGGAGGCGAAAGCCAGATTGAGCTTGCGTCCGACAGAGAGATCACCGGGATGGAAACCTGGGATGGTGTTAAGGTTTACCTGTATGGTACATTAAACGCTGATGCAACGGCAGAGAAAAAAGGAAATAGGCTGGCCCTTACATTTGTTAAAGGTGTGAAAACCATTGAACTTAAATATGCACTATCATTTATCAGTGCTGATCAGGCCAAAAAGAATTACAGCAATGAATTGAAGTCCACTACGTTCGATCAGCAGGTTAAGCTTGGTGAGGCGGCATGGTCTAAGGTGATCAACCAGATCAAAACAGCCGGTGGAACTGAAGCTCAGAAACGTAGTTTTTATACTGCTTTATACCGGTGTTATGAGCGCATGGTAGATATTACTGAAGATGGACAATATTACAGTGGTTATGATAAGCAAGTGCACAAAACAAATCGTCCCTTTTATGTGGATGACTGGGTTTGGGATACCTACCTGGCGCATCATCCTTTAAGAACGATACTTGATCCTGCACAGGAAGGTGATATGCTGAACTCTTACGTACTGATGTATCAGCAGAGTGGCTGGGTGCCTACATTTCCATTGTTGTATGGCGACAATCCGTGTATGAACGGTTTTCATTCTACCATTACTTTTCTGGACGGGTACCGCAAAGGGATCAGGAACTATGATGTAAACGTTGCTTATGAAGGGATGCTGAAAAATGCCACACAAGCTACAATGCTGCCATGGAAAAATGGACCTAAAACAGATCTCGAAGATTTCTATTATGAGAAGGGTTATTTTCCTGCCTTAAAGATCGGTGAGGAAGAAACCAATAAAACTGTTCACGGCTTTGAGAAACGCCAGGCAGTAGCCATTACCTTAGGACACAGCTACGATGACTGGGCACTTGGAGAATTTGCAAAAGAACTCAATAAGACTCAGGATTACACAAAGTTTAATGCAAGGGGTAATAATTATAAAAATCTTTGGGACAGCAGTACCCAAATGTTTCTCCCAAAAGATAAAGATGGCAACTGGATCAAAATAGATCCTAAGTTTGACGGCGGTATGGGTGGCAGGGATTTTTACGACGAAAACAACGGCTGGACGTATTTATGGCAGGTTCAACACGATGTGAAGGGTCTGATCGGTTTGTTTGGTGGGGTAAGTAATTTTGAAAACAAACTGGATCAGCTTTTCCGTGAGTCGCTTGGAAGAAGTAAGTATGAGCTTTGGGCTAAATTCCCTGATTTTACTGGTATTGTTGGTCAGTTTTCTATGGGTAACGAGCCCAGCTTCCATATTCCATACTTGTATAATTTTAGCAACTCTCCATGGAAAACGCAGAAACGTATTCGATTTTTGCTGGACACCTGGTATAAGGACAATGTATTCGGTATTCCGGGTGATGAGGATGGCGGTGGTATGACTGCCTTTGTGGTATTTTCATCTATGGGTTTCTATCCGGTGACACCAGGAACCCCTGTTTACACCATAGGAAGTCCTGTATTTGAAAATGTTACAATCGACCTTCCCGGAGGCAAGCAGTTTCAGATGATCGCTAATAAATGTTCTGTACAAAACAAGTATATCCAGAGTGCCAAATTTAATGGTAAAACTATAGATACTCCATGGTTTACGCATGATCAGCTGGTAGCCGGTGGTAAGCTGGAACTAGAAATGGGACCACTGCCGAACAAAAAATGGGGTGTGAAATAAGCCCTTCAGAAGTTGTAATTTAAGCATAATAACGTAGCCCGTTATCTGAAACACCTGATAACGGGCTATTTGTTCAAAATCAATGCAGATATATTATTTATATTAGCCTGTTGATTATGAAAACCCGGTCACCATTTTTCCTTATACTTTTTTTGTTTTTACTGTGCCCTGTAAGGCTTTATGCGCAATCTTACGGCTTGGGTTTTTATAGCCATGAAGTGGTGCAGGACCAGCGGACCGGACTGGATCTGAGCCCGGGAGAGACATTGTGCTTTAACAGAAGTTTCGAGATTTCTTTCGACATCACACTTTTTTCTTCGAGAAAAGATTATTTTGGTTATGTATTGAGGCTCGTGGCCAATAATAAAGAGAATATTGACCTCATCTATGATAAGAATGCCAGGGAAAATAGCCGATTTAAAATCATCATCGGAGAGCGGTTCTCCAACATCGAATTCGATATTCCTCCTGCTGCGATCTTCAGTAAATGGAACAAACTAAAGCTTCATTTTGATTATGACAGGAAGCTGCTTAAAGTCACCAATGGCGGGACGGTATATCAGACCGCGCTTGATCTGAAAAGGAACAGTTGTTTTAAGATTCTCTTTGGGGCCAATGAGTACCTGGATTATAAAACAACAGACGTTCCTCCAATGAAAATCCGCGATATCAGTATTACTGAGGATGGCGCCAAAAAGTATTTCTGGCCGTTAAACGAGTATGAAGGAGCTTCGGCTAAAGACGAAACAGGGGATAAGAATGCACTTGCACTAAAGCCACTGTGGATTAAAAAATTGCATTATGACTGGCAGACGCTGGTCACCAGCAGGGTGAACGGACCAGCGAGCGTTGCTTTCGATGCGAAGAATGAAGTATTGCACATTATCTCATATGATTCACTAAGCAGCTATAATGTAAAAACAACTGGTATTAAGACCAGGGCATATGCTTCGGGCAGGCTTAATTTATTGAGAGGCAACCAGTCGATGGTTGCTGCCGGTGGTAACCTCATCAATTTTTATATTGACAGGCAGATGGTAAGCAGGTTTGATACGCTTACAAACAGGTGGAGCGAAAATTATCCAAATACAAATATTACAGATTTCTGGCTATATAATAAGTTTTATAATGCTGCCGACTCTTCACTTTATATGATGGGCGGATATGGTCACTTCGTATATAAAAAGCAGTTTCAGCAATATCATTTTCCTTCAGGGACATGGAAGAATATTGAGGTTTCCGGTGATGCCTTTACCCCGAGATATCTTGCCGCATTGGGCGGTAGTGCTGGTGGAGCATATATATTGGGCGGTTATGGAAGTTCAACCGGTCAGCAGATGCTGAATCCGAGAAACTTATATGATTTACTGTACTTTGATGCAAAGAAGAAAACAATTAAAAAGATCTATGAACTGAAAATTAAGGGAGAAGACTTTGTATTTGCGAATTCTCTGATCATCAATACAGACAGTAAAACTTATTATGCGCTGAAGTTTCCTAAAAATAAGTATCAGACGACTTTGCAACTTATGCAGGGATCTTTGAACAGTCCTGAATTTAAACTGAGCGGAAGCCCTATACCTTATTTCTTTCAGGATGTTAGATCCTATGCTGACCTTTTCTATTGTCCTGAGAGTAAACGATTCATCGCTGTTACGTTATACTGGGAAGATAACAACCATACCAGGGTCAATGTATATTCGCTTTATGCTCCGCCAGTAGATAAACAGGGTACAAAGAATGAGGCTTCATTGTTAGGGTACTGGACCGGAGGATTGCTGATATTGGCGATAGCAGGTGTATTCATGCTGATCAGTTTTCGTAGCACCGTAGCCCCGCTAAAGGAATCGGTAATGATTCCTGAACAAAGGGCAGAGGTTGCATCAGTAAATAAAAATGCGATTTTCCTTTTTGGCGATATGCAGGTATTTGATAAACATGGAACTGAGATTACCCGCCAGTTTACACCGGTGATCAGGGAATTGTTTCTTGTTATGCTTATTTACAGCATCAGGTGGGAACGCGGCATAAGTTCAGAAAAGTTGAAGGAGCTGCTCTGGTTTGACAAGACTGAGGAAAGTGCGCGCAATAACAGGTCGGTAAGTATCGTTAAGCTTAAGAACATAATTGATCAACTCGATGGCTGTACCATTTCCAAAGATACGGGTTATTGGAAGCTCAATTTTGAGGCCCAAAGCACCTACATAGATTATAGAAAATATGTATCTATAGTTAAAAACAAGAAGAAGTTAGGGAAGCCAGAGGTACTTGAGCTCGCAGAAATTATTAAAGGCGGCCCGTTTCTTCCGAATATAAATTACGAATGGATGGATTCATTTAAAGCCGAAGTTTCTAATGAAATCATAGATACTTACCTCCACTTCGCTAATTCGGTTAGTATAACCGGTGATCCTGTCCTTTTGATAGAACTGGCCAATTATATTTTTTATTTCGATTCTGTAAATGAAGAGGCTATGATCATAAAATGTCAGGCGCTGGTACATCTTGGCAAGCATACTCAGGCAAAAAATGCTTACGAAAATTTTTGCCGGGAATATAAGCTGCTTTACAATGATGATTTTGACAAAGGCTTTAATGATGTGCTTAATTCTTAATAATATGTATAAATAACAATTTCTTGTGCCTAATTTTTGCGATTAATCATTTTTTAACGTTTTTTTAAGTTTTCTAAATAAATTCACATAACTAATCAATTACACACACTAATGAATAGGACCTTAATTATTCCGGCAATCGTATTTGCCATTGTTTCGACATGTGCATCACAAGGATTTGCACAAGCTAAAAAGCAGACACCTGCAACTAAAAAAACGGCCCCGGCAGGCGGTGCTGCAGCAGCCGATGTTGCTGCCGGAAAAGCACTGATGGCTAAATCTGACTGTGCAGCTTGTCATAAAGTTGACGGCAAACTGGTTGGCCCTGGTTTCAAACAGATCGCTAAAAAGTACCCATCAAATGATGAAAATAAAACTGCACTTGCTAAAAAAGTGGTAGAAGGCGGATCAGGTGTCTGGGGAGCAATTCCAATGTCACCGCATCCGGCACTTTCTGTTGACGATGCAAAAAAAATAGTGACTTATATATTGTCAGTTAAATAAACAACCAAATGAAAAAACACTTAGCCTTATTCCTCCTTATAGGAGGAATACTGCTGGGCTCTTCGGCCTACGCAAAGAATAAAAAAATCCTGGTTTTCTGTAAAACAGCAGGGTTTCACCATGACGCGATCAAAGAAGGTATTGCAGCCATACAAAAGCTTGGGGCAGAAAACAAATTTGATGTCGATACTACCGTAAACTCAGATAAGTTTACAGATGCCAATTTGAAACAATATGGGGCTGTTGTCTTTCTAAGTACCACGGGGGATGTATTGAATGATGAACAGCAATCAGCATTTGAAAGATATATCAGGAATGGTGGAGGTTTTGTTGGAGTTCATGCGGCAACTGATACGGAATATGACTGGGGATGGTATGGCGGTTTAGTGGGTGCATATTTTGTTTCGCACCCTGCGCAACAGATGGCAACGATTAATGTAACCAATAGGGAGCACATTTCTACAAATCACCTTCCGGCTGAATGGAAAAGAAAAGATGAGTGGTACAATTTAAAAATTGTAGGCAAAAATCTTAACGTACTGATGTATATAGACGAATCCAGCTACGATCCGGGCAATGGAAAGATGGGTAAGCATCCTATGGCCTGGTACCACGATTACGACGGCGGCCGTGCTTTTTACACAGAACTTGGACATACAGCTGAGTCTTACGAAGAGCCTTTGTATCTGCAGCATCTTTTGGGTGGCATCAAGTATGCACTGAGCCTGAAGAAGTAATCCCGCAAAACCACACACAATAACCAAATATATCAATGAAACGAACCAGACAATGGGTGCTGGGCATGCTCGGCGTGTCTATGCTTATCTACACCTGTAAAGTTACCCAAACTGCGCTAAAGCGGGACGCAGCCGGTAAGATTATCGTTAACACCAGTCCTTCCCCTGCCTATCTCTCGCCACAGGAAAGCCTCAAATCAATACACTTGCAGAAAGGTTACCACCTGGAGCTGGTAGCCAGTGAGCCTATGATCCATGAGCCGGTGGCTATTACCTGGGATGGTAACGGCCGTATGTTCGTTGCCGAGATGAATACCTACATGCAGGATGCTGAGGGTTCTGATGAGATGGAACCCGTTTGTAAGGTTAAGATGCTTGAAGATACCAATGGTGATGGTAAAATGGATAAATCGGTCGTTTTTATTGATAATTTGCTTTTGCCAAGATTAATATTGACACTGGACGATCGTCTTTTGGTCAGTGAAACCAATTCCAATCATATCTACAGCTATCGGGATACCAATGGTGACGGAGTAGCTGACGAAAAGAAAATGGTGTACCGCAATGATGAGGTCAGTACCAATAACCTGGAGCACCAGAAAAGCGGGCTGGTCTGGAATCTGGATAATAAGATCTATGTTACCTATCAGGATGTTCGCTACAAGTATGATAACGGAATGCTGAAAACGGAAAGATTGATCAATGGTTCAGGAGGGCAATGGGGGCTGGCCAATGACAATTATGGCCGTTTGTTTTATTCTGCTGCAGGTGGTGAGACTCCTGCGCTTGATTTTCAGCAAAATCCTTATTTTGGAAGACTGGATGTAGGCGGTCAGTTGGATAAAGATTTCCAGGCAGTATGGCCGATCATCTCAACACCCGACGTTCAGGGCGGGCTATCCCGGTTAAGACCTGATAGCACATTAAATCACTTTACGGCCTGTGCTGGTCAGTCTGTATTCAGGGGTACGGCCTTACCCGCAGATGCTATTGGTGATCTTTTCATACCTGAGCCGGTGGGCAGGATGATCAGGAGGGCTAAGCTGAACAATACCAATGCTAAAGTCATTTTAAAGAACGCCTATGAGGGTGAGGAGTTTCTGGCTTCTACCGATATGAATTTCAGGCCGGTAAACAGCGCTACAGGTCCAGACGGTTGTCTTTATATTGTGGATATGCATCGCGGTATCATACAGGAAGGAAACTGGACTAAGAAGGGAACTTATCTGCGTGATCAGATCGATCAAAAGAAACTGGATAAAAATATAGGGAGGGGTCGTATTTACCGCCTGGTATACGATGGCATCAAGCCCGATAAAACACTCCCAAGAATGCTGAGCCTGCCAAGTGCTCAACTGGTGCAGTATTTGAGTCATCCTAATGGGTGGTGGCGTGACAATGCACAAAAATTGCTGGTAGTACGCGGTGATAAAAGTGTAATGCCAGCATTGGAAGCAGTCGCACTCAAATCATCTGCCCAGCTGGGCAGAATTCATGCACTATGGACATTAAGTGGCCTAAACGCGCTTGGACGTCCGGTATTGCTGGCCGCATTAAAAGATAAGGATCCTGAGGTTAGAAAAACTGCGCTTTGGATAAGTGAAGCAGCACTGTCCGCTGGCGATCAGGAGCTGCTCAAAGCCGTAGAGATGTTACAAAACGATCCGAGTGCCGATGTACGCCTTCAGCTCGCTCTGTCTTTAAGGTATGATAATTCAGATAAAGCCGGTGAGATCATTGCAGGTCTTTTGAAGAATTATCCTGAGGATAAGCTTCTGGCTGAGTCTCAGGGCAGGTATCAAAATCACATTAGAGAGCAAGCCGAATCTGCTCAGAAGTCTAAACTGTTAGCCGCTGCAGATCAGAAACTTATAAAAGATGGTGCGCTGATCTTTAAACAACTTTGTGCAACTTGTCATGGTGCAGATGGTAAAGGAATCAATAATGGAGGTAAAGATATGCCTGCGCCGCCTCTTGCCGGTGCAAAGGATGTAAATGGCAATCCTGAAAAGCTCATTAAAATTCTGCTTCACGGCTTGTCTGGCCCCGTTGAGGGCAAGGCTTACGCTGATATTATGCCGCCTCTTGGTGGTAATGATGATGAATATATTGCTTCAGTGCTCAGCTACATCAGAAATGATCTTGGCAATAAAGCAGCGGTCGTAAAACCGGATGATGTGGAGAAAGTAAGACAGGAGACCTCTGATCGTGCAAAGCCCTGGACAATAAAAGAACTTGATGCTTCTAAAAAATAAAAAGATAACTTTTAGCTTGCATTGGTTAATCAATTGGTGAAAACAAAGGCTAAACTAAGAGAGATGAGCCCAACTTCTGAACCGGATGGGTAACTAAAAAGTATATTTTTTTAACGGAATTTGCCTTTAAAAGATATTGTAAACAAGACCAAATATTAATATACATGAAACGATCGTTTAAACTTATTGCCATTACTGCAATGTTATTTACCACACAGCTAACACAGGCACAGGATTGGCCCAATCTCAAGCGTTATCAGGAAGATAACGCCAAACTTAATGTTCCGGCAACAGGTGAGAACAGAGTGGTTTTTATGGGCAATTCCATTACAGAAGGCTGGAAGAATTCTTCTCCGGAGTTTTTTTCGTCCAATCCCTATATATGTCGGGGGATCAGTGGACAGACTACGCCTCAAATGCTGATCCGCTTCCATCAGGATGTGGTTGCGCTGAAACCATCTGTCGTTGTATTGCTTTGCGGAATCAATGACATCGCAGGAAACACCGGCCCTTCGACGCTGGAAATGATCGAAGACAACATTGCTGCCATGACAGAAATTGCAAGGTCGAATAAGATTAAGGTGGTTTTGTCATCAGTTTTGCCTGCATTTGCATTCCCATGGAAACCCGGGATGGAGCCGGCAGACAAAGTGATTGCCCTGAATAAGTGGATCAAAGCCTACGCAGATGCAAATAAATTGGTTTATGTCGATTATTTTAATGCTATGAAAGATGAGCGTAATGGCCTGCCAAAGAACCTTGCCGAAGACGGTATTCATCCTACTAAAGCCGGATATGCAATTATGGAACCTTTGGTAAAGGAAGCAATAGGCAAAGCTCTAAAGCAAAAAATGAAATAATTTTTGCGAAAGCGCAGTGTGGTGGAATCAATATCTGCGCTCTAAAAAAAGTACCTAGTTATACACAAACTCACCATATTCTGAAACAATTGTTACCTGCTTTTTATCGGAAGCTTCAACCCTTCCGATAATCTGGGCATCAATATTAAAGCTTTTTGATATCTCAATAATGTCTTCAGCAATCTCAGCAGGAACATAAAGCTCCATACGGTGCCCCATATTGAATACCTTGTACATTTCCTTCCAGTCTGTACCGGATTGCTCCTGTATAAGCTTAAACAAAGCCGGAACAGGAAATAAATTATCTTTGATCACATGTACATCGTCATTTATGAAATGAAGGACTTTAGTCTGAGCACCACCGCTGCAATGAACAATGCCATTGATCTGGGAACGATGAGCCTCCAGTACTTTTTTTATGACAGGCGCATAAGTGCGTGTAGGAGAGAGCACCAATTTTCCCGCCGTTAGCGTTAGATCTTTATTGACTTCAACAGGATCTGTCAGTTTCTTTCCTCCTGAGAAAACCAGATCATAAGGAACAGCCGGATCAAAGCTTTCGGGAAAAGCAGCAGCTACTGATTTGTCAAATACATCATGACGGGCCGAGGTTAAGCCGTTGGAACCCATACCTCCGTTATATTCAGTTTCATAAGTTGCCTGACCGTAAGAGGAGAGGCCAACAATTACATCACGATCGCGAATCTTATGATTGCTGATGACCTTAGTGCGCTCCATGCGGCAGGTTACCGTTGAATCTACAATGATCGTACGTACGAGATCACCCACATCAGCTGTTTCGCCACCGGTCGAGTAAATTGAAATGCCCTGCGAACGCAATTCGGTAAGAATTTCTTCTGTGCCGTTTATTATTGCTGCAATTACCTCTCCGGGAATCAGATTTTTATTGCGGCCTATGGTTGAGGATAATAAAATATTATCTGTGGCTCCAACGCAGATCAAATCGTCGATATTCATGATAATTGCATCTTGTGCAATGCCTTTCCAAACCGAAATGTCGCCGGTTTCCTTCCAGTAAACATAAGCCAGTGAGGATTTTGTACCTGCACCATCTGCATGCATAATGTTGCAAAAAGCATCATCTCCCCCCAATATATCGGGAATGATCTTACAGAATGCCTGCGGAAAAATACCTTTATCTATATTTTTGATGGCCTGGTGCACATCTTCTTTGGAGGCAGAAACGCCGCGTTGGTTGTACCTGTTATCACTCATGTTGCAGCAAAGATAAAAAAATAACCCCTGCTAACGAAAGCAGGGGTTATAAAACTAAAAATTTGGTTATTACGGGGTTTTTCTTATTTCAGAAACAATAATTCTCTGAACTTAGGCAATGGCCAAACACTGTCGTCAACAATCTGCTCCAGTTTATCTGCGTGATAGCGGATGGTGTCGAAGTGAGATTTAACATTCTCATCGTAACCAATTGCTTTTTCGCGACTATCTTCTATCGCATTTGTTTTTTTACGCGCTTCAAGCATTGCATCAACACTGGTTTTAACAATGTTCAGGTGCTCAGACAGCTTATTGATAATTCCTACAGGAATATCAGCGTTAACGCCTAAATCCTTTAAGCCCTTTGCGTTGTCGATCAATGAATTTTGGTAAGCTACAGTTGCAGGGATAATCATCGTATTTGCTACTTCACCAATAACTCTTGCTTCGATCTGAAGTTTCTTGTAATAGTTCTCCAGCAGGATTTCATGACGCGCATGAAGTTCACGTTTGCTGAAGATATTGGTTTTAGTGAACAGTTCAGTAGATTTCTCACTTACATAAGCATCAAGGGCAACCGGAGTAGTTTTGATATTGGCCAAACCGCGTTTTTCAGCTTCGTCTGCCCATTCCTGGCTATAGCCGTTTCCTTCGAAACGAATATCCTTAGATTCTTTGATGTATTTTTTGATGATTGTCAGCAAAGCGATATCTTTTTTCTCGCCTTTTTTAATCAGTTTATCAACATCAACTTTAAACTTAGTCAACTGATCAGCTACGATTGCATTCAAAACAGTCATAGGTGCAGAAGAATTAGCTGAAGAACCAACTGCT
This sequence comes from Pedobacter sp., assembly GCA_035264385.1. Classification (GTDB taxonomy): domain Bacteria; phylum Bacteroidota; class Bacteroidia; order Sphingobacteriales; family Sphingobacteriaceae; genus Pedobacter. Next base: position 744 of record DATFQH010000212.1, on the reverse strand, counting down.
CTTAATTCAAACTTATTACCAGTGAAGGCAAAAGGTGAAGTACGGTTGCGGTCTGTATTGTCAAGCAGGATTTGAGGGATCTTAGGGATACCCAACCACAAAGCATTATCTTCTTTGATTTTTTTGCTGATACGTGAGTGCTCAATTTCGTCAAGTACTTCGTTCAGTTGCTGACCAAGGAAGATAGAGATGATCGCAGGAGGAGCTTCGTTAGCACCTAAACGGTGATCATTGCTTACCGAAGCAATAGAAGCTCTCAATAAATCTGCATGCTCATGTACTGCTTTAACCGTGTTCACAAAGAATGTCAGGAACATCAGGTTGTTTTTAGGCGTTTTGCCAGGAGCCAATAAGTTTTTACCAGTGTCAGTAATCAGAGACCAGTTGTTGTGTTTACCTGAACCGTTGATTCCAGCGTATGGTTTCTCATGTAACAGTACTTTAAAGTTGTGTCTTAAAGCAACTTTTTCCATCAGATCCATCAACAATTGGTTGTGATCGATAGCTAAATTGATTTCTTCATATATGGGCGCACACTCAAATTGAGAAGGAGCAACCTCATTGTGACGGGTTTTCAATGGGATACCCAATTTCAAGGCCTCATTTTCGAAATCAACCATATAAGTGAATACACGCTCAGGAATAGAACCGAAATAGTGATCTTCTAATTGCTGTCCTTTAGCAGACATATGACCGAATAATGCACGGCCAGTCAAAGCTAAGTCAGGACGGGCATTATGTAAT
>DATFQH010000211.1:0-5758 GCA_035264385.1 Pedobacter sp. | reverse complement strand
CCTATTTTTGCAGCCACAGCGATCAATCTCTGTGGCTTTTTTTACTTCAGATGATAGAAAAACCAAGCTTCAATCAGATATTCATGAACCTTGCGACTGACCTGAGTGCACGTTCACATTGTGTCCGCGCACAGGTAGGTGCTGTACTGGTGAAGGATACACGAATTATCTCAATAGGATATAATGGTCCCCCGGCCGACACTCATAATTGTGATGAAGAGTGGCCGGATACAGGATGTGCCCGCGATTCAAGAGGTAGTTGTTCTTTGGCTCTGCATGCAGAAGAAAATGCAATACTGTACGCAGTTAAAAATGGTTCCAAGATTAACGGGTCTACATTATATACGACACTTTCGCCTTGCATAGCATGCGCACGTCTGATCCTGTCGTCGGGTATCAAACTGGTTCTCTTTAAAGACTCCTACGCTGAATACAAAGGGTTATCTAGTGATGAAGGTGTTGATTTTTTAAGAAAATTTGGGGTAGATGTGGTTAAGTATTCTTAACTTTGGCCATGCTAGAAAAAATCATTATTCTCGATTTTGGTTCTCAATATACACAGTTAATTGCCCGTAGGGTTCGTGAGTTAAACGTTTATTGTGAAATTCATCCCTTCAATAACATTCCTGAAATCTCATCTGATGTAAAAGGTATTATCTTCTCAGGCAGTCCGTATTCTGTACGCCAGGAAGATGCACCTCAAATAGATCTTAAACGCTTTCATAAGCAATATCCTGTACTTGGCGTATGTTATGGTGCGCAATATATGGCACAGCATTCAGGCGGAGAGGTAGTGCCTTCATCTACCCGTGAGTATGGGCGGGCCAATCTAAACTTTATAGCAGATGAAAATAAGCTTTTCAAGAACATAACTTTGGGATCTCAGGTATGGATGTCTCATGGGGATACGATTACTAAGGTCCCTGAAAACTTTGAACTAATTGCAAGTACAGACAGCGTAAAGGTTGCCGCTTATCAAATAAAAGATTCAGAAACTTATGCAATACAGTTTCATCCTGAAGTAACTCATAGTACAGATGGTAAGCAGCTTCTGCAAAACTTCCTGGTAGATATTTGCGGGTGTAAACAGGAATGGACCCCAAATGCGTTCGTCGAAACTACAATCAGCTCCCTGCGTGAAAAACTGGGGGATGATAAGGTTGTATTGGCACTTTCAGGAGGTGTAGATTCAAGTGTTGCAGCTATTTTACTCCACAAAGCAATTGGTAAAAACCTGCATTGCATTTTTGTTGACAATGGGCTTCTTCGTAAAGGAGAATATGATGCAGTACTCGAGCAGTATAAACATTTAGGACTTAATATTAAAGGTGTTGATGCTAAAGAACGTTTCTTAAGTCAGCTGGCCGGAGTTAAAGACCCGGAATTAAAACGTAAGGCAATAGGCAGAGTGTTTATTGAGGTTTTTGATGATGAAGCTCATGAAGTGCAGGATGTAAAATGGCTTGCACAAGGCACCATCTATCCTGATGTAATTGAATCGGTCTCGGTTAAAGGGCCATCAGCTACGATTAAATCTCACCATAACGTTGGCGGGTTACCTGATTTTATGAAATTAAAGGTTGTAGAACCCTTAAATACGCTATTTAAAGATGAGGTAAGAAGAGTAGGCCGATCATTAGGCCTTGAAGACTTTATTATTGGACGTCATCCTTTCCCTGGTCCGGGTCTGGCCATCAGAATTTTGGGAGAGGTAAGCGCAGATAAGGTTGCAATCCTTCAGGATGCAGATGCTATTTATATCAATAATTTGAAGGAAGCAGGTTTATACGATAAAGTTTGGCAGGCAGGAGCTATATTCCTTCCTGTACAATCTGTTGGAGTAATGGGTGATGAACGGACTTACGAAAATGTGATCTGTCTCCGGGCAGTTGAATCTGTCGATGGTATGACAGCCGACTGGTGCCATCTTCCATATCATGTTCTGGCAAAAATTTCTAACGAAATAATAAACAAAGTAAAGGGAATTAACCGAGTGGTATATGATATTAGCTCAAAACCACCTGCTACGATTGAGTGGGAATAAGTATTGCCTGATCTTTTTTATGGGGTTGTTCCTGATTTCCTGCTCACCTAAGGTCATCACGACAACAACTAAGAAACCAGAGCCCGTAAAATCAGTGGAAAAGAAGGTAGATAAGCCGATTTCCAAGTTTTCGCAGGCTAATATTGCTTTATTGATCCCCTTCAGGTTAAATGAAATTAACCTGAAGACTGCTACTAAAGCGGAAGTAGAGAAATCTTCTATGGCGATTGATTTTTATCAGGGATTCAAAATAGGGATAGATTCTGCTGCGACGATGGGCCTCAATTTCAAGATTAATGTGTATGATACCAGGGATAACAACACCCAGGTTGCTGGTTTGATTCAAAATGGAGGTCTGAATACCGCAAACCTTATTATAGGACCGGTCTTCCCACAAGGACTAAAGTACATTAAGAATTATTCTGTTGATAGGGAGATACCTGTGGTTAATCCATTGGCAGCAACTCATCCAAATGAGTTTGATAATCCGAACCTGATTTCTATTGTAAACAATATTCAACTCCATTCCAACAAACTTGGTGATTTCATTTCTAAGAGCTACAATCCTGCGAATTGTATTATTGTACTTATTAATCCAAAAAGACCGGACGATGAAATTATGGCGGGGCCATTGAGAACATATTTTGCAAATAGCAAAAAACAGTTTCTTTTACAGGAATACGGATCTGTGTTTAGCATGGAAACCAAGTTAGTTAAAGGAAAGAAATATGTGGTCGTAGTCACCTCCTCAGACCGTAACTTTGTAATTCCTACATTAGATAAACTGGTGAAACTTAAAAATGCAGGAATACTTAATTTGGATTTGTATGGACATCCTGATTGGATAAAACAAAACTACAATATAGATAAACTGCAGGCATTGCACGCTACCGTGACATCTTCATATAAGGTAGATTATACAAGCAATGCTGTGAATGAATTTATCAAAAAATACAGATCTGAGTTTCATTTTGAACCGGGTGAATATGCTTTTAAGGGCTTCGATATTGGCTTTTACTTTGCGACACTTTTGTCACGCCACGGAAAAGATTACTTAAAATACCTTACTCAGGAAAAGTATAACGGATTACACAATCAATTTTTATTTATTCATGATGAAAAACTTGGATATATCAATACTAGCCTAATGCTTTTGCGTTACGAAAACTTCGCATTAAATATCATAGAATGAGAGTTGAACACCAGATAAGGGCATTCGAGCAAATCTTTAAAAGCTATGATGGAGTGTTACCACTGCATCGTTTTCTGTTTACTTATTTCAAACAGAATAGGCAAATGGGATCGACTGACAGACGCTGGGCGACCCGATATATTTATAGTTTTTTCAGACTTGGTAAGGCGCTCATTAAAGAACAACAGCTGACACGGCTGGCTATTGCTGATTTTCTTTGTAATACCTCATCAAGTCTTATTATTGAGCATCAGTTGCCGGGCCTGAAAGATGCAATATCTTCGGAGCTTAAGTTCAAGCTTAATCTTGTAAAAGAAGCATACAAAGATTTCAGATTAGAAGATGTATTCAGCTTCAGGTCAGTTTTGAGTGATGGAATTGTTGGTCAGGAACTCTTTGAGTCTTATTTTATTCAGCCGGATCTTTTTTTGAGGGTGAATGCGGGGCATACTGAGCAATTCATGCAAAGGCTGCAACAACATGGGGTTGAAACAGTTAAATTAAGTGATACAACCCTTTCAATACCTAATAGTACAAAATTAGAAGGTATTCTTCCCGATCAAAAGAATTACCAAGTTCAGGATTTCTCTTCACAAAAGACAGGGGCTTATTTCCGACCCCAGCCATGGGATTACTGGTGGGATGCTTGTGCTGCATCAGGGGGTAAATCTCTGCTCCTTTATGATCTCGAGCCTAAGGTTCAGCTCTTGGTCAGTGATGTGCGTGAAAACAGCTTGAATAATCTTGAAGAACGGTTTAAAGATGCAGGGATCAAAAAATATCAGAGGAAAGTGCTCGATCTTTTGCAAAATAATGATCCTGATCTGCATCACTATGAATTTGACGGAATTATTCTTGACGCTCCATGCACAGGATCAGGAACCTGGGGCCGAACGCCGGAAATGCTCTATTATTTTGACGACCATAAGATTGAATACTTTTCGAGACTTCAAAAGGCTATTGCGGGTAATGTAATAAAATATCTTAAAGAGGGTAAACCACTGTTATACATAACGTGCTCTGTATTTAAACAGGAAAATGAAGAAGTAGTAAGTTGGCTTTTAGAAAATTTACCAATTCAGCTGGAAAATATGGAGACAATCAAAGGATACGCAGATAAGGCAGATACGATGTTTGTGGCACGTCTGATTAAGCAAAAAGAATAAGTGACTTTTGGTCAGACACTACAATCCGGTATTATTTCTGAATAGCTTAATTGCAATTGCAAGAAGAATAATTCCAAAAGCTTTTCTCAATATACTCAGCCCTGATTTACCCAATAGTTTTTCCAGACGGTTGGTATTCTTCAAAACAAAATAAACAAAAATCATATTGATAATGATTCCAACAATGATATTTTGAGTCTCGTATTCTGTTTTTAATGAAAGTAATGTGGTCATCGTGCCGGCGCCGGCTATTAAAGGAAATGCAAGGGGTACTATCGAGACAGTTTCATGTACATCCTCTTTAAAGATGGTGAGACCTAACACCATTTCCATTGCAATGAAGAAAATCACAAATGATCCGGCGATAGCAAAAGATTCTACATCAAGACCTATTATCTTTAACAGGGTTTCTCCTGCAAAAAGAAAAATGATCATTAAAGCTGCCGCTACCAGAGTGGCTTTTTCCGATTGTATATGACCACCTGCTTTTTTCCTGAGCTCTATAACAATGGGAATTGATCCAAGGATATCTATGATCGCAAAGATCACCATTGTGCAAGACAGGATCTGACTAAAGTTAAATCTCATAGCTTTGATTTGTTGTACAAATGTACGTTAATATGCAGCATAAAAAAAGCCACTCAATTAGAGTGGCTTTCAATTATTCGAGACAATTAGACCTCTATTTTGGCTGTATCTGATTAGAAGTTGATGCGCGATATGCATAAAGAATGATATGCGCTACTGCAAAGGTTAATGAGAAATAGTATAGGCCTGTATCTGTTCCATCTGTTACGCTATGATGGATCAATGCAACAATTACCAGTAACACCGCAAGTGCAAGACCTACATAAGAAACAACCTTGTTGCTATTTGCTAGGGTTGTTTTTAGGTTGTCTGATAGTAGACTGTTTTTGATACCATAGAAAAGGTAAACGTTGATGCCAATGATCATCCATACCAGCAGACGAACCCAGGTATCAAGAGGAAGGAAAACCATCATACCTAAGCATACTAAAACCCCTAATATTGGAATCAGCGGAACCATAGGTACCTTAAATGCTCTTGGAAGATCGGGCATACGTTTTCTTAAAATCATGATTCCTATGCAAACCAGGATAAAGGCAAACAATGTTCCTATACTGGTCATCTCACCAACTACACGTGCTGGAACAAACGCCGCAAATAAACTTACAAATACCATGAACAACAGGTTGCTTTTAGCTGGCGTGCTGAATTTTGCATGTACGTCTGAAAATACTTTAGGCAGCAATCCATCCCTACTCATAGAGAAGAACACCCTTGACTGTCCGAGTAACATCACAAGTATTACAGATGCATAACCTCCTAAGATTG
>DATFQH010000210.1:0-17323 GCA_035264385.1 Pedobacter sp. | reverse complement strand
AGGGGCAACAACTCCGGCAGCATCTTTTGTACCCATGTTATCGATCGCAACGGCTACCGGTGCAATGCCGTCCTGACCCTTGAAAAGATCGTAATTTGCAACACCTGTCATAACATGTGCAAATAGAATGTATAATATTGTACAAATAAATAATGAAACAAGAATACCTATAGGCATGTCTTTCTTAGGGTTTTTTGCTTCCTGGGCAGCAGTGGAAACAGCATCGAAACCAATGTAGGCAAAAAATACGATTCCTGCTGCTCTAATCACACCTCCCCATCCATGGGTAAACAAACTTTCATGACCAGGTTTATCGCCGGGTATAAAGTAAGGAGAATAATTATCAGCATTGATGTACTTCCATCCTAAAAATATAAAGATGAATACAATAACTACTTTAATTGCCACTATAAGGCCATTAATAAATGCAGATTCACTGGTTCCCCTGATTAATACAAGAGACATCAACACAATGATAAAGACTGCAGGTAAATTGAACATACCTGATACTACGGTTCCATCCATTAACGTCGCAGTGTCAAATGGAGACATTGTAACCTGTGCTGGCAAATGGACATCATAATACTCCAGAAATTTGACCAGGTATCGGCTCCAGCTGATAGACACGGTGGCTGCGCCAACGGCATACTCGAGCACTAAATCCCATCCAATGATCCACGCTACAAACTCTCCCATTGTAGCATAGGAATAGGTGTAAGCACTTCCGGCCACTGGAATCATTGATGCGAACTCTGCATAGCACAAGCCTGCAAAGGCACAGCCTACAGCTGCAATTATAAATGAAATGGTGATTGCAGGGCCTGCATTATTGGCCGCGGCTGACCCCGTAATGGAAAATAAACCTGCGCCAATAATTGCACCTATGCCCAAAGCAACCAGATTTACCGGACCAAGGGTTCTCTTTAGTGTACCCTCACCGCTTTCATTGGCTTCTTTTGTGAGCAAGTCAATTGACTTTCTAAAATTCATAAATTCTAAGTTTAGTTAAAGTTTTTTTGTAATGTCGCTTAATTTATATTCTATGTGCCAAACCTAATTAAAATATATCTAAAAATAAAAGGGATTTCTTTTTCAAAATCCCTTTTATGTAGTGCGTTTACAATTATTGAGCTACTTCAGTGTCCTTGATTGATTTATCTACCAGCTTTTGCAGAGAATCTACCTGTTTGTTTAGGTTTTTCTGTATAGAATCCATGTTTACAGTTAATTCTATGGAGTTTGTTGTAGAACTGGTTTTTATTTCCATCTGATTGCCAATCATTTTTACAGATCCGGCATCATTTACTGCAATTGCGATGTAAGGAGCAATAACCAATGACACGATTGACATTAATTTAATCAGGATATTCATTGAAGGACCCGAAGTATCTTTAAATGGATCCCCAACGGTATCACCAGTTACAGAAGCTTTATGTGGCTCAGATTTTTTGTAATGCATTTCTCCATTAATCTCTACACCTTTTTCAAAAGATTTTTTTGCATTATCCCATGCTCCGCCAGCATTACTTTGAAAGATACCCATCAACACACCTGATACGGTTACACCAGCTAATAAGCCGCCCAATATTTCGGCAGAACTTACAGTAGGGAAAACTCCTTTAAAACCAAAGCCAACAATGATTGGGACCAACAGAGCGATAGCGCCGGGGAGCATCATTTCACGTATAGAAGCCTTCGTAGAAATAGCTACACATTTTTCATATTCAGGTTTTGCTTTGTATTCCATAATTCCTGGAATTTCGCGAAACTGGCGCCTAACCTCCTGAACCATATCCATCGCAGCCTTACCAACCGCAGCTATACATAAAGCAGAGAAGATAAAAGGAATCATTGCGCCGACAAAAAGGCCAGCCAAAACAGGAGCTTTATAAATATCAATTGCAGAAATTCCAGCTACGCCGACAAATGCCGCAAATAAGGCCAGTGATGTTAATGCGGCAGAAGCAATTGCAAACCCTTTACCAGTTGCAGCAGTAGTATTTCCCACTGCATCAAGATTATCTGTACGTTCACGAACCTCGGGAGGAAGCTGGCTCATCTCTGCTATACCTCCCGCATTGTCCGCTATTGGTCCGAATGCGTCAATAGCCAGTTGCATTGCGGTGGTTGCCATCATGCCTGCGGCAGCAATAGCAACACCATACAATCCGGCGAAGGCGTAAGAAAAAATGATGCCTGCAGCCAATACAAGGATAGGGGCAACTGTAGATTTCATACCTACAGAAAGACCACCGATGATATTGGTAGCGTGTCCTGTTCCCGATTGCTGTATAATTGAATTTACAGGACCTTTGCCCATTGCTGTATAATATTCCGTAATGATACTCATTAAAGTACCTACTACAAGACCGACGATGATCGCATAGAATACATCAAGAGAGGTAAAATCAACTCCACGAAGATGCAATTGAGCAGGCAGCATCCAGTTCACTACAAAATAAGAAGCAATAGCAGTAATTAAGATAGACCCCCAGTTCCCCAGGTTCAATGCAGTCTGTACATTAGAATCTTCACCTTTAATGCGCACAAACCAGGTGCCTACAATAGAAAATAAAATTCCCAGCCCGCAGATCACCATCGGAAGTAAAACTGGTGAAAATCCATTCAGATGATCAACAGCTACCCCGTTTATTTGCTCTACTACAATTTCCTGGCCCAAAACCATTGTTGCCAGTATCGTTGCCACATAAGAACCAAATAGATCCGCACCCATTCCAGCCACGTCACCTACATTGTCACCAACATTGTCGGCTATCGTTGCAGGATTACGTACATCATCTTCAGGAATTCCTGCTTCAACCTTGCCCACTAAATCCGCTCCGACATCAGCAGCCTTGGTATAAATACCACCGCCTACACGCGCAAATAATGCAATGGATTCAGCTCCAAGAGAAAAACCCGTAAGAACCTCAATAGCCGTCTTCATTTCTACGCTATTGGCACTCATTACATTAAATATCTGAAGAAAGACAATAAATAATCCGCCTAAACCTAAAATGGCCAACCCAGCGACACCAAGTCCCATTACAGTACCGCCGGTAAAAGATACCTTAAGGGCCTGCTTCAGGCTCGTTCTGGCAGCTTGCGTTGTTCTCACATTTGCCTTAGTTGCAGCCTTCATGCCGATATATCCTGCTGTAGCAGAAAACACGGCACCGATAACAAAGGCAACAGCAATGATCCAGCTGGAATGTAATTCCACACCATTCACCTCATGTACGGTTCCGGAATAAGCTAATAATGCGGCCGTAAATACCACAAATATACTTAGTACCTTCCATTCAGCTTTTAAAAAGGCCATCGCACCATCGGCAATATATCCCGCCAATTCCTGCATGTTCTTATCACCTGCGTCCTGTTTGTTTACCCAAGCGCTTTTAATAGCCATCACAAAGATGCCTACCAAACCCAGTGCAGGGATAAAGTAAATTAAATTGTTTTGTAAAAACTCCATATGTTGATATTCTCGTTTAGTTTCCGTTTCGGGGAATTAGTTATACTTGGTTCTCTTCTTAATGTTTAAAGACAGACCGTTAGCCTGCAAGTACATAAGAGGGGGTTTGCAAAAATAAGCGTGTTTATGTAATTACCAAATTTTTCGGCCTTTCATTGTAATATTTATTTAACAGCTATACTGGCAGCAATATACATTTATAAAATAATTTTTGAGAGATGTATGATGATGCTTACGAAGTTTTACCCAAAGTTTAAATATATTAGCAGTGTGGGGTCAAGTATAAATGTATTTGCTTCGTAAAAAACAACCAAACCAACATGAAAGAAGAAACTCAGGACGGATCTTTTAAAAGAGAACTTGGATTACTGGATGGAACCATGCTAGTAGTGGGATCTATGATAGGCTCAGGAATATTTATTGTGAGCGCTGATATCACACGAAATGTTGGTTCGGCGGGCTGGCTGATACTTATCTGGGTGCTTACGGCAGTTATCACCGTTATTGCAGCTGTAAGTTATGGAGAGCTGAGCGCGATGTTTCCTAAGGCAGGCGGTCAGTATGTGTATCTCAAAGAAGCATATAATAAACTCATTGCCTTTTTATATGGCTGGAGTCTTTTTGCGGTTATCCAGACCGGTACCATTGCGGCTGTGGGGGTTGCCTTCTCCAAGTTTGCAGCCTATTTGTACGAACCGTTTAGCGAAAATAATATGCTCTGGCAAATACAGACAGGAGTCAGCGACTCGGGTACGCCGGAGTTTTACTCCATACATGCCGCCCAGATCGTTTCGATTGTTACTATAGTACTGCTTACTTATGTTAACAGCAAAGGCGTAAAAGACAGTAAGATTTTGCAAACTATACTTACCATCATTAAGATTCTGTCACTGTTTGGCCTGATTGTATTTGGTTTTACCCTTGGGGCAAAAGCAGAAATCTGGAATGCCAACTGGCTTAACGCATGGGATACGCGTTCTTTCAGCCTGGATACCATGACCTGGACACCGATCAGCGGAAGTCTGCTGCTTTCAGGCATTTCAGCAGCTATGGTAGGCTCCCTGTTTTCCAGTGATGCTTGGGCAGGAGTAACTTTCATCGCAGGAGAAATCAAAAATCCTCAGCGTAATGTTGGTCTTAGTCTTTTTCTCGGAACATTTATTGTCAGTATTATATATATCCTTGCAAACCTGATGTACATCGCGGTGTTGCCCTTAGACGTAATTACTACAGCAAAATCCGATAGGGTTGCGGTGGTGGCAGCGCAATACATTTTTGGCAACGCCGGAACTACAATCATCGCTGTGATGATCATGATATCGACCTTTGCCTGTAATAATGGCCTTATCATGGCCGGAGCAAGGGTTTATTATACTATGGCTAAAGATGGTCTGTTTTTTAAAAGGGCGGCAAGTTTAAATGCATCAGATGTACCTGGATGGGCATTATGGGCACAAGGTTTCTGGGCCTCGGCACTCTGCCTGACGGGAAGATATGGTGATCTTCTCGACTTTGTGGTTATTATCGTTATGATCTTTTACATCCTGACTATATACGGAATCTTTATTTTAAGGAGAAAAATGCCTAATGCTGAACGTCCATACAAGGCTTTTGGATATCCCTTTTTACCGATGCTATATATTATTCTTGCGGCTGCACTTTGTATAGGATTGTTAGTTTATAAACTTCCGACCTGTGGTTGGGGTGTACTAATCATGTTATTAGGAATTCCTGTTTACTATCTAACCAGACAAAAAGAGTAAATTGTGTAGCATCTATAAAAAAAGCGTTGCCTGTATCAGGCAACGCTTTTTTTATGCTTTAATTCCAAATGGTTTATTTAAAGGAGCTAATATCTACCACTTTGTCTGGTTTGAAGAAATAAACACCACCCGAATTGGCCTGCCATGTGAATGATTTCTGAACATGACGGTAAGCATCAGCATTAGCTTCCTTGCTTAGTTTTTGATCAAGGCTTTGGTTTGATACATAATTTACCTGGTAAATGCTGGAAGTAGCAGGAGTGAGGAATACAAGCGTAGTTTTATCCGGCGAATTCGTCATGAATTCACCTTGAATTCTTTCATCAGGATTCTGCCTTTTCAGTACATATACCTTTGCATTCACATTCGCTACAAAGAAATCATTATTGATCAGGTAACCGTTTCTGCCTATCTTAGTAAGGCCTTTCGTGTACTCACTGTCCTTCGCTCCAATTGAAGCTCTATATAAACTACTCACATCAAGCTTCCCATCTTTAAGGGCAACAATAAAGAAAGGTGCGGTAAGACCCGATTCGTCTGCGATCTGTACAAGTGCAGCTGTTTTCTGAGTGTTTACAAAAGATGCAAAAGCCAGTTTAGCAGTGCCGGCACTTGTATCTGTTTCACTTAGCTTTATAGTGACCAGTGTATCTTTATATTTAATGGAAAAAAGCTCTTTACCAGCTTCTTCCTTCCCGTTACCCGCATATTTTACAATTTTTAGTGCTGTGTCGCCAGGTTCGGCGCTCTCATTGAATTTCTCAGTAACGGTTAGTGGTCTTGCTACATAAGTTTTCGAAATGTCTTTTTGGCCACAGCTATAGATAACAGCTGAAAGCACGAACAGGTATAATACTTTTTTCATTTTGTATATAATTTGGTTTTTAAATGGTACTGTGTAAATTTCAAGTTTCATGTAAAATTAAAATTTGTCTTGAATTATAAGCAACAAATTGAAAAATAACAGCATTATTACCGGAACAAAAGGAGTCTGAGCCCTAAACTATACGCCGACTTAAATAGAAACAGGGGTAAGCTGATGGAGCTACCCCTGTTATTAGATGGTTGATCCACCACAGATCAACCTAAACCAAACAAACCAATCATATAACGATTGATGCATGAAAAAAGTTTTAAGGATTTTAAAAAAAAATATCATTTTATATTTGTTGCATTATCCATACAGAGATGAAGTTAAAAAAAATAGGTATTAGTTATAGTGAGGCCAATTTTCAGAATTACTGGAGCTGGTTCAATGATGCCGATCTTGGAGACGATCTCGAGCTTGTGGAACTGTCTTTTTTAAGGAATAACCTGGCAAGCATTTTCCAATGTGATGGATTTGTACTTACCGGTGGGATAGATGTAACTCCCTCAATTTATGATGGGAAAGAAATTTATCCCAATATGCCCGATACCTTCCTGCCCGAAAGAGATGAGTTTGAAAGGGCTATTTATCGTTATTCGCAAGATCATCAGCTCCCGCTTTTAGGAATTTGCAGAGGTATGCAATACGTTAATATTCTCGAAGGAGGTAAGGTATTTGAAGATAATGATGAAGCAGCGCACATTGTACATAAAAAAGCTGATACTGATAAGACGCATGGAATCGATATTATAAAAAATAGTTTACTAAATACGATTACAGGTTTGGAAGCAGGACAGGCCAACAGTGCTCATCACCAGGCAATAGATCCGGAACATTTAGGTTCCGGGCTTATGATAAGTGCATACTCTGAAGATCAAATCATCGAAGCTATTGAATTTAAGGATAAATCTGACAAAGGTTTTATGCTTGGAGTCCAGTGGCATCCTGAAAGAATGCTGTGGAAACAGCTAAATCCCCTGTCAGAACATATCAAACAAAGCTTTTTACAGGCGGTGCGAAGCACTTAAATTTTAAGGGACTTCTTTTAAGTCTGCAATTTTGATCCACCCCTTTGTTACTTCTCCATCGTTATTGGTATGTGTTACAAAGATAAAACCATTCTGCTCATCTACAACCTTAGGGACGGTAGTTGTCCATAAAGGCAAAACCTTCCTTTTTGATCCATTATTTTCCGGTGAATCATAAAAATAGACTACTCCTTTTGGCACAAGGTATTTTTTACCTTCACTCTGTAGCGTCGGTTGGTTTGCTGTAACCGGAGGCGAGGTTTGGGTAGGAGGTGTCGCAACTGGTTTTGGAGATGTGCCTGTTTGTCTTTCAAATTCCTTCTGAAGGCTATCTACTTCTGTATCGGCTTTCAATAAAGAACTATCGGGGATAATCGGTTTTATGACAGTTGTGACTGTATCAGGATCTGGCTGCGGCTCTGATGCGATCGTGTCCTGCGGCAAATTATTCAAACTATCTGTATAAGAGGCCAGATGCCTCCCATTCATATCTGTCAAATAAATCGAATAACCAGCAAACAAGCTGAGCGCTACGAGTGCGAGTACCATAACATAAAAAATTGGCTTAGCCACCTGAACCACATCACGTGGCTTTTCAGCCATTATAGAACTTACCGGCAAAGCCGTTTGTGGTACAGCATCGGGAATATGCGGGATATCCTGAACAATATGTTGAAGTATGGCGTCCTGAAGCGCCATTCCATTAGTGAATCTTTTTTCCGGAGATTTTTCAAGGCACTTTTTAATAATATCAAGTAACCACTTAGGCACATTCATTTCCTTTGTTCTCAACTCTTCACTCCAGTTCTCTGCCAGGTGATTGCCTCTTAGAGGCAGCAGGTCGGGCACCGGTTTTTCCATATGAGAAAGCATCACCGCATTTCTGGATGTCTCACCTTTGTTATTCTGAGGAAAAGGAACAGTTCCCGCAAGCAGCTCAAACAAAATTATTCCAAAACTGTACACGTCTGTTTGAAAGAACATTTCACCATCATGCTGCTCAGGTGCCATAAATTCAACCGCACCCGCATGGCGTATACTGCTACGGCGCTGTTCATCAGACATGATTGCCAATCCGAAATCAAAAAGGATATAGTTGCCGGTAGATGTATTATACTTTACATTATTGCTTTTAATATCACCATGTTTAACACCTACTTTATGACAGTGTGCCAGTGCATTGGCAAGCTGTTCGGCCAGTTTTATTGTTTCACGAACAGTGAAAACAGAGTTGTGAGGTGGCTTAAGTAAATCTTCAAGATCGGGTCCTTCAATATATTCCATTTCAATGAATGGAAATGAACCACTTTCAGTAAGACCGGAATTCAGGATTTTTACCACATTTGGACTTGGATCTTCGTTTACCTTTTTCAGTTTTTCAACTTCATTCTTAAAATTTCTGAAGTGTTTGTCATCCGCATTTTCTGTATGGATAGGAGTAGGCAGTATTTTTACTGCTGTAATGATCTCTCCCATTCGTTTACCTTTATAAACAGACCCTTGCCCTCCCGTCCGTAAGGCACCCATGTTTTCCAATCCTTCTGTTATGGTAAATACTTTGCTCATATGATTAGGTAATTATGTTGTTAAAAGTAAGGAACGTCGTCAACTAATCCGTCCTTTGTTTTCTTAGGATCAGCACTATTTTTCTTACTTGCCGGTTTTGTAGTTGTTTTACTGGTATCGATAATCCTATCGGCACCTGCCTGTTTTACAGTATCCACAGCTAAAATGCTTTCTTTTACAACGGACGTACTGTCAGTTTTAATACTTTCTTTTCCATCAAAAGTAAAGTTTATCCCATAAATGCTCAGCCCAAGTAATATGGTAACTAATATCCCTAACGGCCACCTAAGCTTTATGAAAGGTCTATATTTGCTCAATTCTTGCTGCAGGCGATTGTTTTCAGCTAGGAGAGCCATATTTAAAGCCTCATCTTTACTTCCGCTCAATTCAATTCCGGAGCAAACCGCATCATGCAATGCCATACCATCTGCAAATCTATTTTCCGGCTTTTTTTGCAAACACTTTGTTACAAGTTGCAAGATCCACTCAGGAATCTGCATTTCATGACTCATTTTTTCTTGCGGCCAGCTAGCCGGAAGATGTGCTCTTCTAAGCTCCATGATATCAGGCAGATTCTTTTCTATGTGCGCCAACATTACCAGATTTCTAGCTGATTCATGTTGGTTGATCAGCGGGAAAGGAACACTTCCAGTCAGAAGTTCGTATAGTACTACTCCATAGCCATAGATGTCGCTTTCAAACAGCATTCTGCCTTCATATTGTTCAGGAGCCATAAATTCTACAGCACCGGCATTTCGCAGACTCGAACGCCGCTGTTCATCGGACATTACCGCCAAACCAAAGTCGAGCAAAATATAATTACCGGTGGTAGTATTAAATTTTACGTTATTACTTTTTATATCACCATGTTTTACACCAACCCTATGGCAGTGGGCCAAAGCATTTGCCAGCTGTTCTGCAATTTTTAAGAATTCACGGATAGTAAAAATAGCATCGTGCGGAGGCTTTAGTAAATCTTCCAGGTCAGGCCCTTCTATATACTCCATCTCAATGAAGGGAAGAGAGCCGCTTTCTGTCAATCCGGAATTTAATATCTTCACTACATTAGGAGAGGAATTCTCGTTTACCTTTTTAAGCTTTTCTACTTCATTCTGGAAATCCCTGAAATTTTTATCATTAACATTTTCGGCATGAATCGGTGTGGGTAGCAACTTAACTGCGCTGATAATGGCGCCCATACGCTTACCCTTATATACAGAACCCTGTCCTCCGGTACGCAGTGCGCCCATATTTTCCAATCCGTCCGTTATGGTAAATACCTTCGCCATGATTATAAAAGTGCAGTGTAGCTGAACTCCAGAACTGCAGATTCCCCCAAAATGATCTGATCGCCTTCCAGCAAAGTATGGCCGAGTTCCGTGAAAGTAAGTTTTACGGTGTTATGTTCGCCAATCGATTTAACCTTAACCTTGTTTCTGGGTGGTACACCTCCATCATCAGCAAAGATGACAAAAGCAGAATTATCCTTACTCCATTCAATGTGGGCGTGTTGTCTGCTGATATATTTGTTGCTTGCATTACTGCTAAGATTTGGGAAAGCGATGGTGTTTTCTCTCACAAAGCCATCATTGTCCTGTGTTTTCTTGTCCCTCCCAATATTAATGCGGCCGTCTGTGGCGGTGATGATATATTCGGATTTTTCAGCTTGCCCATTTAATATCCTGATGAAAGCGGAAGTATACCTCTGAATTACGATATGTTCGGGAGTCTTAATGATCAGGGCAACATTCAAACCGTTCATTTTTATGCTCTGTTCCGGAAGTTGATCCGCAAAAACGATCTCCATCGTCCATTTTTCGGGTAAATCTATAGCAAAATCGTCTGCTATACGCTGCACTTCGCTCTTGAACCGCTCATCATCTTCAAAAAACACAGCCGAATCATACATAAATCTTTCTCCCGCGACACAGCAGATATAAAGTTCAAAGCCCTTGATGCGCTTGCCTTCTCCTCCTTCCATTTTCTGCAGCTCCTGCTTTATAAAAAAGAGCAGGGATTCCCGGATGGTTTTGACATCCTGGGGTTTCTCAGGAATATTCCTGCTAAAAAGATTGAATACGCCCATTTGTTTCTTCTTTTTTAAAATCCTTAATATATCCAAGTTTTAAAAGGGCAGGAACCACATGCTGTCCTGCCAGCAGTACGGCCTTGCTGGAGCCTCTTGTAGATTCAATCCTTATACAAACCACAATGTGGCCGCTTCCACTTTTTTTAGGTGCGAAAAAAACATACCACCCGTCATTGATTTGCTCCTGCTTCCAGATTCTTTCCGGGGTACCGGTCTTACCAGCCACTGTCAGTTTTAGCGTATATACCTTTCCTGCACTTTGCTTTAGCATATAATCTGTCATCAAATCCGCATACTGCGGATCATTAGCTAGTTTTGTGCCAGAGTTTATCTTCGTCAATGAATCACTGACCTTCAAGACAAAACGGTTATTTACCAACGTTCCTTTATTGGCAATACCAGACACCATTCTAGCGACCGCTGCAGGAGTAGCAATCAGTTCACCCTGGCCCCATGACATTCCTGAAATCCCTTTTGCCCGCGTTCGGCGAATGTTAGATGGATCATAGCGTGGTTTTGTGTTGAATTCTGTTCTGCGCCAGAGATCGAACCACTTCTGCTCCTGCTGAGGATCGCTTAAACCTTTCTCATAATAATATCCACCCACTCCTCTCAGGAACATGCCTGTTTTCAGATAGAGTGATGCCATATCTTCCTCCAAATGCTCTTCATTTGCCAGTTTTATGAAATACACGTTGTTAGATTTTACCAATGCTTTTTCAAGACTGATTACCCCCGTTTCATCCGGTTCTATACCTTTAGTCCTGATTCTTTCTCTCATGCTTACAGTAAATTTCTTATCCGATGCTGCAAGCCCCAGTTTATTAAACGCGGCCATTGTCGTCACCAGCTTTGCAGTAGAACCGGGTTGTGTTGCGAGCGTAAAGCCCAGGTCGGTAGTTGTATACCAGCCTGAAAGCCTGTTCTGTTCCGCGGCAGTCATATTTAGTAATTCCCAATCCTTAACAGGAGGTAGCGGGTATACCGCCGACGTTAACACATCGCCGGTATTATCTTCCATGATCACTACAGATACACGGCTCTTCTTTAATGAATCATCAGTTGCCATTGCGTGTTGTATCGTAGATTGCAGACGTGCATCAATCGTCATTTTGACATCTCTGTTGCGCTTTTTAAAAGCAGTAACTTCTGCACTATTGATACCTGCTAATAATAACGGCGCCAGAGCAGCAAAGTCTCTCTTACTTACCGCCATCTCCTTAACAATCCTGGGCAGGAAGCGGTCTTCTCTATAACGATTGGCTTTAGTGTTGAAAGTAGTAACAGGAGTGTGAAAGCCCCTGAGTTCTGCAGCATGTTCATATTCGGCAAAATAGCCGTTGGTACTGCCATTGAATACGCCTGTATTTATGTCTCCTGTCCAGAAAAAGGTTTGTTCCTCAAAAGGGTAGTAGCGGTCCACACGCTTATGCAGGGCCGAATCCAGATTATAATTAATTCCTGCAGCCTTAAGTGTCTTTGCCTGACCCCTTACAAAATCAGGATTGCTTGTTGCCATAACACGGCCCATACGATCATATAATTGTCCGGCCTCCAGCCTATTCATCAGGATAGAGATTCTTGGATTATAACTGAACATACGCTGGCCGCTCCGATCTGCTACTAAAGCTGGCTGAACAACCCATTTACTATTGTCAATTACATATTTGGAGACAGTAATGGTTAATAATATTACTGCTATACTTGCCGAAAGTAGTGCAGGTACCAGATTTTTGTCCTGCTGTTTGGTAATGAAATCCATCTGAACGGGGGTGCCCTGTATTTTTGATACAGAAAGCAAGACTCCGGCAGCCATCATATTGGCCACTAGTGATGAACCACCATAGCTGATGAAAGGTAAGGCTACACCGGAAAGCGGCAAAGCCCCCGTTGAGCCACCGGCAATGAGGAGGAATTGCACAAACATGCTGATGCCTATACCAGAGCATAGGTAAAATAGAAAAGGCGTGCCCGTGCCCCGGCCAATTATGATAGCTCTATTGATAAAGATCAGGAACAGAATAAAAACAGCTATAATACCCGTCCATCCAAATTCTTCACCGATCGCCGGTAAGATCATATCAGTATGTGCTTCAGGAATATTCTTGGCAAAACCTTCACCTACACCCTGACCACTGATACCGCCACCAGCCATAGCCCAAATGCCGTTTGCTACCTGGTCACCTCCATAAACTTCATTATTCCAAGGGTCCTGCCATATCGACTTCCTTTCTGAAAGCCGGTTTACGGGGCCGGGTATCAATTTATCCAGATATGGGATTTGGTCTATCAGTAAAAAACCTGCCATCACGATGATAACCATGATAGCTGACTCACTTGTCTTCTTTTTATTGAATACCATCGCAAGTGCCATCAGAAGTGCTGTTAAAAGACTTGCAAGCCAAATGTTCAGGAACCATACCGTAGCGATATAGACGAGTATGGCCATCATCATCATCATAAAATCTCCCCTGGAGAAAGAGAAGATGATGATGAACGTAAAACAAACAACCATTGCAGGGCCAAGGTCACCCAATGCCAGGTATAACAAAATGGCAAACAGCATTGCAGCCAATGCAAATGAGAAGAAGTACCAGCGCTTTTGCCAGCTTAAGTATTCAGAGATGAATTTTTCGTTGGCAGAGAAGAACCCTGCCAGGAATAAAATAATCGCATACTTTACGATCTCACTCGGCTGAATTCCAAACAGATTAACCTTCACTCCACTGCCTTCAGGGCCGTTTCCAAACACTACAGTAAATCCGAGAAGCATAAGCGCTATAAAAGCCCATTGCCAGCCATTTGCCTTGCCGCGGTTCCGGCCAAGTATCAGCAGCCTGTAAAAGCGCGAATCTATTGTCAGTTTGCGGAAATTGATCAATAGAAGAAGTGCAATGGTCATAATTCCCATTCCGAAAAATACCAATGTATCTCTTGCAAGGAAACGATCCCGCAAGGGATCCTGCAAGCTTAATAACGTGATAAACGATAGCCCTGTCATAACCATGATTACCGGAAGAATAAGTTTGTCAGTTTGCGGAAACTTACTTCTGAGAAAGAAATTCAGCAGGAAAAAGCCAGCAAAGAAACAAGCCGTAATGATCCAGTACCATTTGTTATACTCCTCGGGAGTTCTGACGATCAGCGATTTTTCTTTTTTCAAAATCTTAAAATCCCTTGCAGAAAATAGCCTGATTGTATGGATTGACTGTTTGAACGTGAAGGTCACATCTTCTTTTAGTTCCTGTACTCCCTGTGAGCGTCCAAACTGGAATCCTGGTTGCAGGGGTAAGACCTGAAATGCCCTGCCCTCCGGAAGGTTCATAAATCCGAAATTACCATTAGCATCTGTACGGGCATAAGAGATTAGTCCGGGTATTTTGGCACCTTCCTCACTATTCATGATGGTACTGTCCTGAGGCAGGACCATTTGAATTTTAATCAGCACTCCACTTACCGGACGTTTCAGTGAATCAATAATCTTTCCGGTGATACTGTACAAGCCTTTCTTAAGATTAACAATTGCAGGCAGTTGAGGTGGTCTGGTGCTTTCCTGAGCAAAACGCAGGGAATCGTCGCCGGTATATCCCAAAAGAGAACGGGAGTCCATCACTCTTTTTTTAAAATTATGGCCACCATAGGTGAAGGCCTCATCTGCATTGACAAAAAAATTGCGTTTGTTCAACTCGCCGATGTTATCGATGGGTGTCTTGAATGATTTTGCACCATTTGCAACAACAGACCCGATTAAAGATATATCCTTTTTATCTTCAAAATAATAACCTTTTTCCAGTAGTGTTGTAATCAACTTTCCTGGTGCTTTATCATTCAGATTGATCATAGTACCACTGGTTATCCGGGCTTCCACGTCGGCAAACCCATGCTGCAGATTATTGAACAGGGTAAAGAACAGAGCCGCCAGAACTACAGAAATGATAACCAGGAGAAAGCGCATATTATTTATTTACAGGTATAGGTAGTGAATCTGTTTTGAATGTACTTCTTTGCATTTTTCCATTGATGTACTTCCGCTGTGGAAAATTATAGATAACCAGTATTGCATTTGGACAATTGTCAAATTCTATGTTTTTAAATACCAGTGCATTACTGTTTGATGAGATTACGGTATTAAAATCTTCAAAAGTGAAGTTTTCCAATAGTACGTGCTTGCTGGCTGGTCGGATTTGGATTGGAATTTCATTGAAACTGGTATCCCTTTTTATTATAATGCGGTTTTCAGCGATCAAATAAATGGTATCCCTGTTAAATTGAAGCGGTTCTGTAATGAGAATGGGAGATTTCCAGATCGAATCTTTCAAAATCAATATGTTACCCGTCATTTTGTTTAACGTATCCTGAAGTTTCTTTTCCTGAAGATTACGCGGTGGTTTAATGATGCTTAGTTTTTGCTGATCAGTAGTATTTGTAGTTCTAATATGATTTTCCCAAAGCAAATAAACAACAACAGCGAGTAAGATAAAGCATAAGCTCAGAAGCGCAAATACAATGCCTTTTTGGTTACCGACCCTTACGGGAACCACCGGCGACTGTGTGTTCAATGGCTGCCCGGATCTGACAGAATCATGGGTAACGTTCGAAACCGAAGACGCACGTTTTCTGATAGCCACCTTTGGTTTTGCTGCTTCATGCACCTGACGTTCTCTGTCATGTTCTACCAAGACTACAGTGATGTTGTCCATCCCCCCGTTTTTGTTGGCTGTGTCGACCAGCTGTTTGGCTTTTTCCTCCAGGGATACCTCTGTATTAAGTATGTTGGTAATCTCTTGCTTATTTACCATATCTGATAAACCGTCACTGCAGGCCAGCAAAATGTCTCCCGGAAGGAAAGGGGAATGTCCGCTTTCAATGTAATCATCCTGTCCGGTCATATTCACGCCAAATCCAAGCGCCTTATTAATCTCATTGCGTTTTGGGTGGCGCATAGCTTGTTCCTCGGTCAGCCTGCCAGTATCCTCCATAAAACCCACAAAAGACTGGTCCCTGGTAATCTTTACCAGAGAATGATCACGCAACAGATACAGCCGGGTATCACCTACATGTGCATAGTGGAACTGATTCTTACTTTGGTCTGCCACTACAAGTGTTAAAACACAAGCCATTTTTTCAAGCTTATCGTGCTGCTTCTTTTCCTTCAGAATCTGTCCGTCCGCTGCAATTATGGCTTCCTTCATTAAAGCATTTAAATTGGCATTCGGAAGGTTCAAATGCGCTAACACAGATTTCTTGGCAATAGCCGAGGCAATTTCTCCACCTGCATAGCCACCAACGCCGTCAATCACACAGGCAATTACCAGATCACTTCCTGCTATTTTTTCTGCAATGAAGGTGTCTTCGTTATTATCCCTTACTTTCCCGGTGTCCGTAATTCCAAAATAGTTTCTATCCATTCCTGCGTGACGAATTTTTAATATCTCTAAAATGTGCAATGAGAAGCACAACACATATGATGAATAACGCTACAGACAATAAATTTGACATACCTTATGCTTTAAATATGTTCATTCCAATTATCCCGTTAAGTATAATTCGTGAGTTCAGGGGGAGCTCAGACCATTTAGGGCCGTTAATGTCGCTCCTCTCCAAAAGTATCTCATTCAATATTGTCTTTTCTCCGAAAGAGGCCAGGTAAAATTTGCCCTCTTCCTTGTTATATTTAATCTTTAGATGTGGGGTATTCACCCATTCAGAAGGAACTCTGAAAATATTCATCGCATCTTTGGTTTCCTCATCACCGGAAACTGTAATCTCGTCCGTTTTCATCATATACTCCAGTTTCTTTCCTGCATAGGCCTTATCGGGGATAGTAGTTTCAAATCTGGCGAGCGTTGCACCAGATTGCGGTGCTGCAGGTGACTTCTTAATTTCGTCAATAATAATATTACTTTCCAAATATGGGATCTCGTAATAGCCATCACTGTAGTATGTAAAATCCTTCAGGATATCGTTGTTGATGTCAAAGGTTTGAGCAAGACCTGTTTGTCTCGGTATAAAGGTAACTCTCAGATTTTCTTCCTGCTGGTTGCTGTCGGGCATAAGTTTTCCAATAAAGCCAATATCGCCCTGCCTGTAATCGGGATGAGAAACAAAGCGAAATACCCACTTGTTACTGGCTGGTTCAACTCTTTTGCCTTCTTTAACCTCCTTATTAAGGATTTCATAAAAATTCTTTATGGATTCATGAGAAATCAGACCTAGAATGCCTTTTTTGTGATCCATAAATTCCTTGTAGTCGTCTGTATTAAGGCAAATTATAAATTCATGGTAGAAAACAACGCGCTCAGCAAAAGAAAGGTCAGTAATAGATCTTTTAAAACCGTCAATAATATATTTGTAAACAATATTTGGAGTCAGTGCCTTTGGTTTTGCTGATGAAGCAGTACCTTCATTGGTCAAAAACCAATCTTGAATGCCTATCCGTTGCCAGAATGAGGGTTTTGTAGTCATTGATGAGGTTGTTGTAGGTTATAAATATAGGAATTATCCTGTTCACCCGTCTTTATGGCTCCCAGCTTT
>DATFQH010000209.1:0-3460 GCA_035264385.1 Pedobacter sp. | reverse complement strand
CAGATGGTCCGCAGACCGAAAAAACTTTGCGGAATGTTAAAGAAGTCAACAATCCTGAATTTTTTATTGGTTGCGCCAAGTGGGGCAGGAAGGAATGGGTAAATATGATTTATCCACCTAAGACCAAAGAAGCAGATTTTCTTGATGAATATGTTAAGCATTTTAATTCCATTGAACTTAATGCAGTCTTTTATAGCATTCCTAGTACTGAGCTGATCAGGAAATGGAGGCAGAAGACCGAAAAAAATGCTAACCAAAAATTCGTGTTCTGTCCCAAATTCTCAAGAACAATCAGTCACATTAAAAGATTAAAGGATGCTGAGGTGCCTACTGACCTTTATTTATCTGGTATTTACGAATTCAAAGAATTTTTAGGACCTTGCTTCTTACAACTTGGTGATAATTTTGGTCCAAAAAATTTAGATATTTTAGATAATTACTTAAGACATTTGCCAGAAGATCTGAAAGTATTTGTTGAGGTTAGACATGAAGAATGGTTTGCTGAACCGGTTGTTCGTAAACAACTTTTTGAAACACTGTCCGCTTACAATAAAGGCGCTGTAATTACTGATGCCAGCGGAAGACGGGATTGTGTGCATATGGAGTTGACAATACCTGAGATATTTATCCGCTTTGTTGGCAACGGAGCTGCGCAACAAGCCTCAGACTTTGCAAGGGTTGATGAATGGGTAGCCAGAATTAAAAAATGGCTTGATGAAGGCCTAGAAAAAGTATACTTCTTTTTGCATCAGCATGATGAAAAGGATACACCTATATTAGCAAATTATACGATACAACAGTTCAACAGGCATTTAGGCGCAAAGATACCAGAGATTAAATTTATTGGTGACAAAGAAGATATTACAAAACAAGGAGAATTATTTTAAATAGTATACTTAATTTGTAGACATTAATTTTTTAATTTATTTACACTAAAAAATATAAAATTATGAGTTTAAGAATAGGGGACACCGCTCCCAACTTTAAAGCACAAACTTCTATTGGTGATATCGATTTTTATGAATATCTGGGCGATAGCTGGGGAGTTTTATTTTCACACCCAGCCGATTACACACCAGTTTGTACAACTGAATTAGGTCGTACTGCATCGTTAAAGGGAGAGTTTGATAAGAGAAACGTCAAAGTACTTGCCTTGAGTGTGGATTCCGCAGAATCCCATAAAGGCTGGATTAAAGATATTAATGAAACTCAAAATACAAATGTGGAGTTTCCAATCATAGCAGATGAAGACAAAAAAGTGGCAGACCTTTATGATATGATTCATCCTAACGCATCTGATACCCTGACAGTTCGTTCATTATTCATAATTTCTCCTGATAAAAAGGTGAAGCTGACATTGACTTATCCAGCCTCAACAGGCCGGAACTTTAATGAAGTATTAAGAGTTATTGATTCTTTACAGCTTACTGCCAACTATAGCGTGGCTACACCGGCAGACTGGAAGGAGGGAGAAGATGTTGTGGTTGCAAATAGCATCAAAACTGAAGACATTCCTGCAAGGTTTCCTAAGGGTCACAAAGTAATAAAACCTTATCTGAGAACTACCCCACAGCCAAATAAATAGATATCATAATTCCAATTGGATAAAAAGAGCCGCTTTGATTGTCAGGGCGGCTCTTTTTCGTTTAATATTGTTTTTCTAAATAAACGGTCCTTGCAATTGTTCTATTTTATCCTTTAGTAATTGACTTAATTCCGGCTGATTGTGCAAGCCTGTAATCCTATACATCTTTTCGAGAACAAAAAGTCCTCTTTGAATATCTCCACTGTAAATTGTGTATCGATTAGGGTTTAAAGAAGCAATATAACTGAGCTCCTGATCCAGAAAATTAGTTGTTTCTTTAACCAGTTGATTTGCCGCCCCAATATTTTTGGTCAGATATAAACATTCAATAGTTTGTAATTTGCTGATAGTGTCATCTATCGAATAATTTTTCAGTGGCAATTCTTTGATACTCCGGATCAATATGCTGGATGCTTTTTCGGGTTTGCCTTCCATAATCAGATTAGAAGCTAAAGTACTGTTCATTATCAATGTTCCACGTGCAATTCTCCTACTTTCCAAGTCAAGGTATTTGGCATTATTGAATCCTTTAAAGTCGAACTTACTCATTACATTAGTGTACATCACATCTGAGTTTGTAATTTGGGTCTTGTCTCTTTTGTCCTCAGTATCTGTCTTTAAGGGAAGCAGTCTGTGCGCATAACCTTCCAGGTAAAGATATTTGTCTAAGCCAACGTAAGTATCTTCAGATATTGTGCTGCCAAAATAGATTGGTCGTTCCCAATTATTATTGGCCAGAATATCAAAAATAGCTAGCTTAGCTTTATATACTGCATTTTCCTGAAACTGCCATTCCATTTTGGAAGTGATCTTCGATCTGTCTTTCTCTGATACAGTACCTGTTCTGATAACCTGATCAGCATCAATAGTAATTTTCAGATTTTTGGTGGGCAGAAAATTATCATAGCTTCCATCAGACATCGGCAACTTATCTTCCTTGTTGTCAGAAGTCAGTACAGCCATAAGATCTTTCAGTTCTACGCTATCTGTGAATCCGTAATCTATAAAAGGTATGTACTCTCTTACTCCTTTAACATATTTGTCAGGGAGCATTTTTATTGGGAGGGGGGCGGATTTGCCAAGGCTCAGCTTCATTTGATTGATGTAAGCATCATCAGAAAGATACTGAATATTTACTACTCTCACATCTGTTCTGATTCCTTCAACTTCCTGTGCGTACCATAAAGGAAAGGTATCATTATCCGCATTTGTAAATAATATGGCATTCTGTGCACAGGAATTCAGATAATTACTGGCCCATTCCAGTGCAGTCGTTTTTCCCGACCTGTCATGGTCGTCCCAACCCTGATACCCCATCAAGGCAGGTACAGCGGTCAAGCTAATAACAGATGCAATTGCAAGACTTAATTTAGGAGTGCTGTATCGTGCGAGACATTCCTTAAGTGCCAGTACACCAAAGCCAATAAAAATAGCGAAAGCATAAAATGATCCTACGTAAGCGTAGTCACGTTCTCTGACCTGAAGAGGGTCCTGATTCAAGTAAAGAATAATAGCAAGGCCAGTGAAAAAAAATAGGGTACCAATAACCATCATATCATTTCGGTTTCGGCGATACAGAAAAAGCAGCCCTGCAAGTCCCAAAATCAATGGCAAACCATAGAAACGATTATACCCTTCATTTTCTGTAATAGAAGGAGGCAATTTAGATTGCTTCTCCAATCGGAGGCCGTCGAGTGACTTTATTCCTGTCAGCCAATTTCCTTCATTTTTTGATCCCTGACCTTGAATGTCGTTCTGCCTTCCGGCAAAATTCCACATGAAATATCGCCAATACATAAAGCCCATTTGGTAAGAAGCAAAAAAACTCAGATTCTTAACAAAAGAAGGTGATTCTCCGTCAGCAAGATTCATCCA
>DATFQH010000208.1:0-3451 GCA_035264385.1 Pedobacter sp. | reverse complement strand
CACCTCACGTTTTAGTGCCGTTTGCCAGAAGATTTGGCTGGATTCTTTTCTGTCTTGCTGCAGCAGTTTAGAAAGCCCGTTGAAAGCTGGCTGGATATAGTACTGAATCGGTTTTATAATAGACTGCAGCCAATTATTGTTTTCATTATCGACTACCAGTAAAGTGCCTCCTCTTCCGTGCGCACGCATCGAAACAGCCAGTTGGATAAGTACGTTTACGGAATCATTCCAGTAAGAAGGGGCCGTAAGATCCAGTAGCGACAGGAGCATTGGCGGACAATCTGGTATATTGGCGCTATGACCGTCGACCATCTTTACCTGATCGCCTTTGAGCACAGCAACATTTGTAAATTTTCCGAAACCATAGATCCTGCGGTGTTTGATTACCAGCAGCGCAGGTTCAGAGACATCAACCACAAAACAAAAATTGGGTATGCTTACTGTTGTTCCCCAGATGTAGAGTTCACCTTCATCTGCCCAAATGCCTAAATGTATTCCCGCACGTTCCACACCCGGCGCAAGTTTCGTAAGAATACCCGGATTGAGTTTAAACCTCTGCTTAAACAGCAAGGGATTACCGGCTTGTTGTGGAGGAAGGAATGCCAGGGATATTTTAGGAGAGTGCCCTTCTTCTTTCCTCAGGCTCGCCCAAAAAGTAGCGTCCAGAATAGCTTCAACAACATTTGCCGTGGGTAATGGGGCAAGATCGTCTTCTCCTTTCTCTCTCGCAGCAGCAAGGTGTCCTGCGAAGATAGCCTCAACTTTTGGCGCAATTAGACGCGCCGCCTGGTAGGTGGATGGATAGATCATGCCATAAAGTTAATTGATTTATAGCAAACAAACACATCATTTAATTGTCAATCTAACGCCAAGAAAACCCCTTATATTCTGATTGGGTCCATAAATATAGGTCGGGTCAAAAGTCAGGTTATAGGGATTGTCGACCTCCGGATGCTTATCGAAAGGATCATTTGCCCTTGCAATGATGAAGGGATTTCCCTTGTTCGGGGTCCAGTTGAGCAGGTTTTTAACCCCACCATAAATTTCTATGTTTTTGAACCCGGAAAAGGTCATCTGAATATTCTGGATGCTCCAAACTGGCGAATATTCCCTTCGCGGGTCTTTTTCTCCCAGCAGTGGCAACCGCATGGGGCTATAGATATTCCCGGTATAGTCTAATGACAGCTTCAGCGGTCTGATCTTGTAGGAAATGGCCCAGTTCCCTGAGAATTTCTCGGTGAGTATCTGTTGCTTTTTTTCACCTTTTTCATAGGTTGCAACATCCTGATAGGTTGCGCCGATAATCATTTTCAGTCCGTTATTTAACGTTACGTCGATATTGGTACTTAAACCCTTGCTTACCGCATAACCATCGAGGTTATGATAAATGATCTTATTGGGGTCTGTATCAAAATCACCGATGATTCTGTTGTTGAAATAGGTATAGAATGCCGAACTTTCTATCCCGATAAAGGTCCCGTTTGGTGTATAGATCTTTTTCAGGTAGTTGAGATTTAGATTGTAAGTTTTTTCCGGCCTCAGTTTATTGGGAATTTCAACGGTACGGGCACCGGTAAGTGCGGCATGATCTTCGGTAAATATGTTGACAACACGGAAACCCGTTCCGGCGTTAAGTCGCAGGATATTGTTTTCATTCACACTCCATTTATAAGCAACACGCGGTGTAAATATGTTGCCGTGTACAGAATTGTAGTCGTACCTGAAACCGGCAAGAAATTTATGCTTTGGACTCAATGTAATCTCATCCTGAACAAAGAACCCGGGAAGCCATGTATCTTTTGCAATTTCCTGGTTCATCCCTGTAGTAGCAGGTGTGTTGTCATCGTAAAAAGTATATCGGAGCGCAGCGCCGAAAAGGAGATCGTGGCTACCCAGCCGTTTGTCCCATGTCAGCTGACCAAAGCCTATTTTCTGTTCGGCAATATAGGATGTTGTGCCATAACGACTATCCTGATCATGGTTATTGTAAGAGAACGCCAAGAACAATTTTTCTTTTACAGGTAGCTGATAGTTACCGATCAGTTCCCAGCGGCTGGTATAAATGCTTTCACCATAGACCTCATTTCCACCTCTGTAAGATTTATTCCATTGCATCTCTCCTCCCCAGCGGTCTTCATAGAGGTATCTGGCTCCCAGTGTAAGCAGCCTTTTTTCCTTCCGCTCGAAGCTCCATTTCTGAAAGACAGAGATTCGGTCCTGGAGGGTTACATCTGTAAAGTTATCGTGATTGTGATCGACAGGATTTCCATATTTAAAATAATTTAAACCGGTAAGGACAGTAGCCTTTTTACCCGCGTTAAATTTAAATCCCAGATCGGTATTGTATTCCAGGTAACTCGTGGAAAAAAAATCTGCGGAAAGTGCCGCTGCGTTTTGAGGTTTTTTGGTAATGATATTGATGAGACCACCAACAGCTTCACTTCCGTATAATGATGACGCCGGACCTTTAACGATCTCAATCTGTTCAACAAGCGAATTGGGGATACCGGATAGACCATACACGCTGGAAAGGCTGCTGACAATAGGCATGCCGTCGATTAAAATCATGGTATAAGGCCCTTCCAGTCCATTGATGTGGATGTCTCCGGTATTGCAGATGTTGCAGTTGAGCTGCGGCCTTACTCCATTTACATTTTGAAGTGCTTCGAAAATACTCGGGGTTGGGTTCTTTTTAAAATAATTATGGGTATATACCTCTACAGGAACAGGGCTTTCGATCCTGTTCACTTCCTTTAAGGTACCGGTTACCACCACCTCATTCAAATCGTTCTGAAAATTACTGAGGTCGAAATTGAGGACAATACTGACTCCTTCTTTCAACTCTATCGTTTTAATCATCTTTCTGAAACCAACTGCAGATGCTTCGACCTTATAGTTCCCCGGCGGAATGTTGCTAAACACATAATTTCCGGCACTGTCTGTCTTCCCTTTAAATTGGGTAGACTGAATACTGACGTTGACATTGGAAACCGGCAGAGTTTCAGAAATTACCGTTCCGGTAACCGCGGCAGTCTGAGCGGATAGCTTTACCGGACACAGGATCCAAAGTAGCAGGGAAAAAAGTAGTATATGTGTTTTCATTAATCTAATTTTATATTTCAACAATACAAAACTAAATAAGTTAGACTAATCTAACAAATATTATTAGATATTTATTATCGTGTTGTTTTAACTAACAATTTCATCTAAGTTTGTATGATGCTATCTTATACAGAAGAGAACTATTTAAAGGCGCTTTTGAAACTAAGTTTTCAAAACGAGGACAAGCCTGAAGCCGGCACTAATGAAATGGCTGCTTATCTGGGTGTAAAGCCGGCAACGGCAACCGATATGTTGAAGAAGCTGAAGGAAAAGGATCTGGTTAGCTATAAAAAATATGGCAAGATCCTGCTTACCGATGCAGGTAAGAAAAGTGGCATAGCTATATTGA
>DATFQH010000207.1:0-2834 GCA_035264385.1 Pedobacter sp. | reverse complement strand
ATAAGTTTTAGGTAAGGTATTGACGGTGCTGTCATAATAGGCTTTGGCTTTGAGATAATTTTTGAAATGTTTAAAGTTCAAATCCGCCACCCTTAGATAAGACAACCCCTTCTGATATTGATTGACCGTACTTTTTTGAATGGAAAGCAGATAGAATTTCTGAGCTTCTTCGTATTCTTCTTTAGCAGCATGATTTTCCCCGGCCTGGAAATATATCTGGTCATTGTAATCCAGATTTTTATCGTCCTTTAATAACACAAGCAGTTCTTCCTGACTGCCCGATCGGATATCACTGGTTAAAGATTTCAGCTTGATCTGATTGAGATTAGCATTGAAATACATTTCGAAAGGCGCGTCGCTCCGTTCGACTTTTTTATAATGGCGAGCGGCCTCCTTATAGTTCTTTTGGCTCTCATAAAGCTGAGCAAGAATATAGGTCCATCTGATCCTGTTCTGACTCTCAGGTCCTGAAGCAATGGCATCTCTTAAATAAGAGATCGCAGCAGTATCATTTTTCAGATAAATACACATCTGAGCAAGTGTGGCCAGAGGTTCTGCAAGCCTTTTCCTGGATTTTATAGAAGGCATAAGTGCTTCCAAAGTATCCAGTACTTGATTAGCCTCGCTGACACGTCTCAGCTGCATCAGACTTCTGGCTTTCCAGTTTAGGGCTTCAAGATAGCTGTAGGTCTGCTTCCTGTAAGTTTTTATGGTATAATCAAAGTATTCTGAAGCATTGAAATAATTGCCGTTGAAAAAGTTAGCCTTACCAAGCAATATATAGGCATCGTCCAGATAATTGCTCGAGCTTTTTTCTAAAATAATGGTCTGTGATTTTTTGATGATATCATCCATGGACTTCATGTTTAGTGAAGTTCCTGGTTGGGTGTTGTCTACTTCGGGGCCGAGATAGACAGGCAGAATCTGATCATAATTGTCTGCATAATTTTCAGTAAGCTCCTGCTGATGGGTTGTCAGGATGACTTTCGAATTGTAAATATAATTGTAACGGGCGGTTAGGTTTTGCATACCCCGGCTTGTTGCGGAGTCTTTTTGTGAACTGCATGAACAGACGATGAAAGCAGATAAAGTAAATAGTATTACCTTTAAATTGTAGATGGCGCGGTTTTTCAAGAATATAGGTTGTGTTAATGCTTGTTGCCAATAAAAATATATACAAAAGTATTTTATTCATCAATAACTTCTTAACAAAAGATACTTTATTTAAATGTAATGGTTATGAAAGATCCCAACGAAAAGAAACAGCAGGTAAATAATTTTGCAAAATATTCCGCAATAAGTTTTCAAATGCTGGCAACAATAGGTCTGTTTACATTCGCAGGCTACAAATTAGACGAATACAAGCAAAGCAGAGTGCCTGTTTTTACCGCGATTTTGAGTTTAGTGGGTGTCATTATCTCATTGTATCAAGTTGTAAAACAATTGAATAAAAATCAGAAGTAACTATTTAAAGCGGGGTTAAATCCATACTTTTGTAGAAAAATATAGATTTTGAGCATCGCCAGATTTACCCTTTTTTATTTGTTGTATTGTCTTTTACTGGCGATTGCCGCCTATTCCATTTCTTTCGCTTTTCCTCATGTAATTATTCTCGCCGCAAAATTTTGGTTGGTGTATGGCTTCCTTGCCGGCATTACTTTTATCGCCTATGTTGTGGCTGATAAAGGGATAAAACGCAATCCGGAAACGGGTGTAATGGCCATCATGGCGTCGATTGCTTTGAAAATGATTTTTTCTATGGCTTTTGTGCTGATTTACAGCCTGAATACTAAAGAAAAGGGGATGGTTTTTGTGCTGAATTTTTTTTCTTTATATTTATTGTTCAGCTTCTTTGAAATATACTCTTTGTTACGTAACTTGCGCCACCAAAATAAATAGTAAAAATCTGCGACTAAATGGATTGTAGCCACGTTTTTGAGTTTAAAGTGAAAAGGTTAATTGTTGTTTTTACGCTTTTTTTAGCGGTTTTGTTTAACGCGCCTGTCGCTTTTGCTCAAGCTGACACAGCTCATGCTACGGAAGTTTCTTCAGCAGAAGGTGCGGTTCATGGCACTGAGGATGCTAAAGCAGAAAAGAAATTCGACATCGGGAAATTTGCGTTGCATCACATTGCGGATTCACACAGCTGGCATGTGATCGGCGACACTTACATTAGTCTTCCGGTTATTTTATATACGCCGAATGGTTTCGTTACTTTTAGTTCTGGTGATTTTCATCACGATGATGAAGCTAAAGTAGTAGTCGAAAGAAACGCTCAGCGTTTTGTGAAGTTGCATGAGAAAATCTATTATGCCTCGGCAACTGCCAATCAGCATGGGCAATTTGTTGATCTGGACGAAAAGCACCATGCTTCAAATGCACGTCCTCTTGATTTATCTTTTACCAAAAATGTTTGCACGCTGTTTTTGTCGATAATCATCATACTTGCAGTATTCCTTAACGTAGCTAAAGGTTACAGGGTGCGCAAAGGAAAGTCTCCAAAAGGATTGCAATCCTGGATGGAGCCAATTATCCTTTTTGTACGTGACGATATTGCAAAGCCAAATCTTGGACACAAGTATGAGCGTTTTATGCCATATCTGTTAACTGTATTTTTCTTTATCTGGTTTAACAATATGCTTGGTTTGGTTCCTTTCCTTCCGGGCGGAGCAAACCTGACCGGAAATATAGCTGTAACGTTAGTGCTGGCGGTATCTACTTTTTGTCTGACCGTATTCAATGGTAATAAATACTATTGGAAACACATCTTTATGCCTGATGTGCCATGGTGGATGTACATTGTAATGGTTCCCGTAGAGTTATTTGGTATTTTT
>DATFQH010000206.1:0-3217 GCA_035264385.1 Pedobacter sp. | reverse complement strand
CCTCAAAAGTTGGAAACCCATAAAAGAAGACCAACCCGGTCGCTTCATCCTTCTGAAAATACTTAAGTAAATATTTAATCCTGTAGCCCAGCGCCTTATTTTCAACAACCAGAAAGTCATCACTTGTAGCCGTTAGAATTTTCCTTTCGTCATTATACTCAAACCGAAGCACCTGTGGATTGATAATCTTACACTTCCTTGAATTTGGCGTAATCCCCACGAAGCTATCTGTAAAAGTACCCAGCCACTTAGAAGCACGCCTGTCCGGCCTGATGACAATCTCCTTAAGCTGGCCAATATTTTCTTTCAAAACAATATCCACCACCACAGCTTTAGCATCCACAATCACATTGGTCATCACTGTCGTATAGCCGATCATCTGGACGAGCAAATTATAACTGCCGGGGCCAACGCTCAATTGAAACCGGCCATTATTATCCGCTACCGCACCAAGCCGGTAGTCTGCCAATAAAACCCCAGCGCCGGGAAGCGGCTGCCCGGTTTCATCTTTGATTTCCCCGGAAATTGTCAATTTGTTCTGGGCAAACCCTGTCAGCAAAACATGGAACAACAAAACTAAGAGCGATATTCTTTTCATTTTTGAGCGTTTTTCAATTTATCTCACCACACTGCCATTGCCATGCTGCTGCACCGGCGCAACAAAAGCCAGCTTACCATCAGCATCCTCAGACATCAGAATCATACCCTGAGATAAAACCCCTTTAATCTCCCTTGGCGCAAGATTCACCACCAGGCTAACCTGCTGGCCAATAACCTCCTCAGGCTTATAATATTCAGCAATACCAGAAACAACCGTCCGCTGGTCAATACCCGTATCCAGAGTCAGCTTTAAAAGCTTCTTGGTCTTCTCCACCTTCTCAGCCGCAATAATCGTTGCCACCCGGATATCCACAGCACTAAACTGATCAAAATCAATATTTTCCTTTGCAGGAGCAACCACAGCCGAAGCAGCAGAATTATCAGCCTTACTCTGGTTCAGCTTATCGATCTGAGCCTGCACCACCTCGTCCTCAATCTTATCGAACAACAAAACAGGCTCATTCAACTGATGCCCCCTGTGTAACAGATTCATTTTCCCAGCGCTCTCCCAAAGATGACCACCATAATTTAGCATCTTCATCAGCTTATCCGCAGTAAACGGCAGGAACGGCTCAATTAAAATTTCAAGCGTAGCAGCAATCTGCAAGCTGATGTTCAGGATCGTGCGTACACGGTCCTCATCCGTCTTGATCACCTTCCAGGGCTCCGTATCCGCAAGGTATTTATTTCCCAGTCTGGCCACATTCATCACTTCAGACAAGGCCTCTCTAAAACGATAATTCTCAATAGAAGCACTAACCTTTGCAGGGAAAGCCGCAAGATCATCAATAACCTGCTGATCCTCCGGAGTCAAATGCATACACATAGGCACCTTGCCCTCAAAATATTTATGCGTAAGCACCACAACACGGTTAATGAAATTACCCAGCACAGCAACCAGCTCGTTGTTATTTCTCGCCTGAAAATCCTTCCATGTAAAATCATTATCCTTAGTCTCGGGCGCCGTCGCAGTCAGCACATAACGCAACACATCCTGCTTATCCTTAAACTCGACCAGATATTCATTCAACCATACCGCCCAATTCTTTGAAGTAGAAATCTTCTGACCCTCCAGGTTCAAAAACTCATTGGCCGGCACATTATCCGCCAAAATATAATCACCATGCGCCATCAGCATAGCCGGGAAAATAACGCAGTGAAAAACAATATTATCCTTACCGATAAAATGAACCAGTTTAGTACCCTCATCCTTCCAGTATTGCTCCCAATCGCCCTTTTCTACCTCATTCTGGTTGATATAATACTCATCAGCCTTAGGGTTCCACACATCCAGCCTCGCATACTCAAAAAGTTCCTTAGTAGCAGAAATATAACCGATCGGTGCATCAAACCACACATACAACACCTTTCCTTCCGCATCCTTCACCGGCACCTTAATGCCCCAGTCCAAATCACGGGTCATGGCCCTGGGTTGCAAACCAGCATTCAGCCAGCTCTGACACTGTCCAAACACATTCGGCTTCCATTCCTTATGGCCATCAATATACTTTCTCAGCTGATCCTCGTATTTATCCAGCGGCAAAAACCAGTTCTTTGTCTCTTTTCGTACAGGAGGCTCACCCGATAAAGTAGACTTAGGGTTGATCAGATCCGTAGCATTTAACGTGCTTCCGCAATTCTCACACTGATCACCATAAGCATTCTCGTTTCCGCATTTCGGGCAAGTACCGGTAATGTATCTGTCTGCAAGAAAAGTCTGGGCCTTTTCATCATAATACTGCTCGGTTACCTCTTCAGTAAACACCCCCTTATCATACAATTTCTTGAAAAAGTCAGAAGCCGTCTGGTGATGCGTCAAAGAAGAAGTACGGTGATAAATATCGAAAGAAACACCAAACTCCTTAAAAGAATCACCAATGATCTTATGATACTTGTCCACAACAACCTGCGGCGTTACGCCCTCTTTTTTTGCCTTTAAAGTAATCGGAACCCCATTCTCATCAGAGCCGCAAACAAATTTCACATCTCTTTTATTCGAACGGAGATAACGCACATAAGTATCCGCCGGCAGATAAACTCCAGCCAGGTGACCAATATGCACAGGTCCGTTCGTATAAGGCAAAGCGGCCGTAACGGTATATCTTTTTATTTTACTGCTATCCAAAACTATTTTTATTATTTTGGCAAAGATAAGTGTTTTACTAATGATTAAACAGCCAGCATATTTAAAAAAAGGCGATAAAATTGCGATAGTTTGTCCGGCAAGCAAGCTGCCGAAAAATATAGACAAAGCCATTCAGGTATTTCAAGAATGGGGATTAACTGTAGTCATTGGTGAAACCGTAACCGCAGCTCACCATCAGTTTGCCGGAACAGACGAGCTGAGAGCCAAAGATTTACAGCTATTTTTAGACGACCCTTCTGTAAAAGCCATCATAGCCGGTCGGGGTGGCTACGGAACCATCCGCATTATAGACGAGCTCGACTTTACAGCGTTCTCAGAAAACCCCAAATGGATAGTCGGCTTTAGCGACATCACCGTTTTGCTCTCGCACATCTACGCAAAATTCGGCATCCAAAGCATTCACGGACAAATGCCCTACACCTTCGATGAGGCAACAGCCGGCTCTCTGGAATCATTGAGAGCCGCATTGTT
>DATFQH010000205.1:0-5609 GCA_035264385.1 Pedobacter sp. | reverse complement strand
AGGGCTCAGTTTACAAAGATCTGCGTGTTAAATCTGCAGAATTTATTGCTGCTATGGGCCGTGAAGGCAATGCCATCGGCGGTTTATCGGTAGGCGAACCCGCAGAAGAAATGTATGGCATGACAGAAGTCGTTTGCAATATACTACCAGCCGATAAGCCACGTTACCTAATGGGCGTGGGCACACCTGTCAATATTCTGGAAAACATTGCTTTAGGTGTCGATATGTTCGACTGCGTGATGCCCACAAGGAACGCCCGCAATGGAATGCTCTTTACCCGAAATGGAATGATCAATATCACCAACAGGAAATGGGCGGATGATCTTTCCCCTATTGATGCGGAAAGTGATTTGTTTGCCGATCAGGTGTATTCCAAAGCTTACCTAAGGCACCTGATGCACTCCAAAGAAATGCTGGGCGCACAGATCGCTACCCTGCACAACCTCCACTTTTACCTGTGGCTGGTTAAAGAAGCGCGCGAAAAGATCATTTCAGGTGAATTTTACGCATGGAAGAACAAAATGGTGACTATATTAGGGAATAAATTATAAATGAATTTCTTCAGAGGCAGGATAAAGATCATAGACTGGTACATCATCAGCAAGTATTTGGGCACGTTCCTTTACACCCTTACACTTTTTGTGGTCATCATTGTCATTTTCGACCTTTCTGAGAAACTAGACGACTTTCTGAAGGCCAATTTAACCTTCTGGCAGGTCATCAGCCTTTATTACGCAGGCTCAATACCCTTCTATGTAAACATGCTTTCCCCCCTGATCAACTTCATCGCTGTGATCTTCTTTACGGCAAAGATGGCCGATCAGACTGAAATCGTACCAATTTTAAGCGGCGGCGTTAGCTTTAACAGGTTCCTGCTGCCTTACTTCGTATCGGCCTTCATTATATTCTCCATCAATCTGGCCTCCAATCTTTATATACTTCCATATACCAATCAGCTCAAGAACAGCTTCGAAAACACCTATGTAAAAACCAATAGTTCGTCCAGCAAGCGCGATATCCACATGAAGCTGGATGAGAAAACAT
Source organism: Pedobacter sp. (assembly GCA_035264385.1). Classification (GTDB taxonomy): domain Bacteria; phylum Bacteroidota; class Bacteroidia; order Sphingobacteriales; family Sphingobacteriaceae; genus Pedobacter. The sequence goes on along the minus strand of DATFQH010000205.1, from coordinate 4,565 downwards.
ACATCTACATGGACTACTTCGACAATAAAACGAAGATCGGAACCAAGTTTTCCCTCGATAACTTTAAGGGCGATGTACTCACCAAAAAACTGGTTGCAGATGAAATAAAATGGGATTCCCTGAAGCGTGTATGGCGGCTCACCAATTACTCCATCCGCTACGTAGACGGCCTGAAAGAGAGTTTTATGAGCGGATCGGGCAAAACAAAGGATACCATTCTGGACATGCGCCCCGACGACTTCTCGGCCTACGACAACATCTTTGAGAACATGAGCAACAAGGTATTGTCTGAAAAGATCAGAAAAGAGAACATTAGGGGTTCGGGAATCATGAATGACCTCCTTTTTGAGCAGTACAAGCGTTACCTGCACCCCCTGTCGGCATTTGTGCTCACACTGATCGGTGTTGCGCTTTCCTCCCGCAAAGTTCGCGGAGGCGTGGGCTTACCGCTGGGAATAGGCATTTTACTCAGCTTTGGCTATATTGTATTCAACCAGTTCGCCAAAATGTTCTCCCTCAAGGGAGGCACATCACCACTTTTTGCTGTCATTGCACCTACCCTTTTATTTGGTCTTTTGGGCTTATATTTGCTCAAAAAAGCACCAAAATAAATGAGCCCCAGCCAAAGCACCGTTACCAGACACCTGATCATCCTCCATCTTACCGTATTCATCTGGGGCTTTACAGGCATCCTGGGAGCGCTCATCTCTGTCAATGCCGTACAAATGGTCTGGTACCGTGTATTGATCGCCAGCATCACCTTATTTGCCTATTTCCTGATGACAGGAACGAGCCTGAAGATCAGTAAAAAGCAGTTTCTACAGTTCTTCTTCACAGGCAGCATTGTAGCAATTCACTGGATTTTATTCTTTCATGCCATTAAGGTTTCAACCGTTTCGGTAACCCTGGTATGCCTTTCCTCCTTTACGCTTTTCACCGCAATACTGGAACCGCTGATCAAAAAACAGCGCATTCCGGTGCCCGATGTGATTATCGGACTGGTGATTATCCTGGGTATTTACCTCATCTTTAAGTTCGAATCGAGGTATACTTCAGGGATTATTTTCGGCCTCAGCTCGGCCCTCGCATCGAGTTTATTTGCGACTATAAATTCTACATTGGTTCAGAAGAGTGACCCTAAGATCATAGGTTTTTATGAGATCGCCGGAGCATTTATATGGATCACCTTGTACCGTTTTCTCGACAATGACCTGGCTCATGAAAGCTTCAGACTAAGCCTTTCCGACTGGCTTTACCTTACGCTTCTCGGAACGATCTGCACGGCGCTGGCTTACGTTGCCGGGGTGGCTGTGATGCGAAGTTTATCTGCATTTCGGGTTGCACTGATTACCAATCTCGAGCCCGTATACGGCATCATTTTGGCCTTCATTTTCTTTGGCACAAAAGAGGCAATGTCTACCGGATTTTACCTCGGAGCCATACTTATTTTAGGTGCTGTTTTTGGTTATCCGATCTATAAGAAAAGAAAGAATTTATAGCTGTTCTCCGTATCTAAAACGGCGGGGTAGGGGCAGCCTGGAATTGCAGGTTCCATATACATAATAAAATTTTTACTCCCGATTTTAGTTTTAAATACTGCATAATTAGTGTATCTTAATTGCAGATTTAACTGCGTCGGCAGCCGGCGGATCCACATGATACAAAAACCGCACTTTACGGCATAAAAATCGGGTAAAATGGATCATATCTGTTTTTTAAAGAAATAACTAAATTACATGATAATCAATAATTTAAATATTAATAATTAAATTAACAATACACTTAAATTATTGAACACTTCCAAATAATTACTAATTATATTAGCATACTCCTTATATGACCTCATATAAAACAAAAAACAAACTGATAATCAATATAATATCTACTTTAATATTAAGTATAATTTCACATACCGCTTTTTCACAGATTTTCAGCCAGGAACAAAACCCACTTAGTGTAAAATGGAAGCAGATCAGGGTATCCGGCTTTCAGATCATCTATCCCGCCGAACTGGAAAAAGAAGCCATCAGAATGGCCAACACCTTAGTGCACATCTACCCCCATGTCGGCAGCAGTCTGAACAGGCAAAAAACAACCGTTCCGATCCTCCTCCAGAACCGGGGTGTTGTGGCCAACGGCTTCGTTCAGCTGGCCCCGAAAAAATCAGAATTCTACACCACCCCACCCCAGCAGTTCGACAGCCAGGACTGGCTCAATAACCTGGCAGTTCACGAGCTCCGTCACGTTGCCCAGTTCGACAAACTTACCGGTGGAAAAGCCTTCCCTTTTCCTGAAGACATTTACTTCGCATGGTTCGGCGTCAGCATCCCGATCTGGTTCTTTGAGGGAGATGCCGTGACCATCGAAACGGCACTTACAAATGCCGGCCGCGGAAGGCAGCCTGACTGGATCATGCCTTACCGGGCGAGCCTGCTCGAAGGCAAAAAAATCTCCTACTCCAAAGCCTACTTCGGATCGGACAGGGATGTTACCCCCGGTTACTACCAGCTCGGCTACCTGATGGCATCGGGCATCAGAACTGCCACCGGCAAAAACGTTTTCGACAGTGTGCTTACCGACATCCGCAAGAGGCCACTTCGCCTCTACCCTTTTTCCAGCAGTCTGAAAAAATATACCGGCAGGGGAACCAGTGCCTGGTTTGATCAGACCACCAGCCTGATCAGACAAAACTGGCAGCAGCAAAGTGAACGTACCCCCGCTCAGCATTACCCGGCACTCAACAGCCCGGCCAAAATCGCGACTAATTATTTTTTACCGCTAAGACTTCCTGATGGACGGATCCTGGCACTGAAGCAAAGCAAAGCGCAGGCCGATCACTTTGTGCTGATCGACGGCAGCAAAAAAGAACAGCGCCTGTTTGGCATCGCTTACCAAGAACAACCCTGGTTCAGCTACGCAGCCGGCAAAATAGTCTGGGATGAAGTACGTTACGACCCGAGGTACAAGCAAAGGAGCTACAGCGTGGTATGCAGCTACGACTTCAAAACCCGAAGCATAAAAAGGTTGACTGCAAGAAGCCGCATCTTCTCGCCATCCCTTTCTGCTGACGGCAAAAAGATCGTAGCGGTAAAATTCGACCTGAGCAACAAATGTAATCTTGTGGAACTCGACGCAGCAACCGGCAGGCTCATTCGCACACTGCCAAACCCGGAAAACTTAATCCTGCAGACACCGGCCTACGACCAAACCGGCAGCCTGATTGCCTTCATCAGCGTAAGCGAGCAGGGAAAGGCTTTGTGGACGACCGACGGAAACGAAAATACCAGGAAAATTATTACCGAAACACAGCAACAGCTAAGCAGACCAATCTATTTTCAACAGGGAATAGCTTTTAATGCGCACTACAACGGAATCAGCAACATTTACTACATAGATACCGCCCGAAAAAAAATAAACGCCCTGAGCGCCTCTAAATACGGCGCTCAAAATTTAAGCGCGGATCCTTACGGTCAAAGTCCCGCAGACAGCACCGCTAGCGGAAGTGTCCGCAAAGCACCGGCATTTCTTTTCAGCAATTACGCAGTTAATGGCTATGAAATTGCCGAAACAGGCTTCAAACCCGAAGAAAGCCCAAAAAGTAATTTTGTTTATTTCGCCGAAGCCGTAGAAAAACAGGAGAACACCGGAACCGTATTCCAGACCATCCCCGACAGCAACTACGTTTCCATACCTTACCACAGCCTGGGCAACCTGTTCAATGTGCACAGCATCATCCCGACCATCGAAAATGAGTACACAGGCGGGCTGCAGCTCAGATCGAACAACCTGCTCAATACCTTTGATTTTTTTGCCGGGGCAGATTATCACCGCGATCTGAACCGTTTTGAATACAACACGGGATTTAGCTTTAAGGCGCTCTACCCGATCATCAGAAGCACCTACAGGAACAGGCCCCGCCGAACCTTTTACAACAGCAAGACGGGCGTGCAACAGGGCGACTGGCGCGAAAACTACGTGCAGTTGCAGGCTTCCCTCCCGCTCAGTATAAATGCGCTGAGTCACACCTACAACTTTTCATTCAATGCCACTACCAGCTACACACAACGGTACATGGGCGAAAACATGCCTGCCAATTACATCAGAACCCTTATTTTTCCGATGGAATATAATTTTACGTTTACACATTCCACCAGGCTGGCCCAGCGGGACATTGCCCCGAAATGGGCCCAGACACTTCGGTTTTCCTATGCCCATCAGCCTTTTGACAGCAATCTTGCTGGTCGTCTTTTTGCTGCAGAAGGCTTTCTGTACTTTCCCGGCCTCTTCCGCAATCATTCCTTACTAGCCAATTTCAACTACCAGACCGCAACCGGAATCAGGAGGTTCGATCAGGAGATCAACACTGTTTATGGCTATAACAACATCAGGGCTAAGAGCGGCCTAAACAATACCCTTCTGTTTAATTATCGCTTTCCCTTTGCCTTCCCTGATGCAGAGATCGGCCCGCTGGCCTACATCAGAAACCTGAGGGCCGGACTTTTCTGCCATTATGAAAACATCGGTACAAAAACGAATATGACCGAACCCAAAACCTATGGCTTTGA
>DATFQH010000204.1:0-6971 GCA_035264385.1 Pedobacter sp. | reverse complement strand
AAATTTAATTTATGAATAAAAATATCTGCGATTTCGTGCTCCTGTGCAAGAAAAAAAATGAGTTCTTTAAAATGTACAGTGCCTATATCCCTTTCATCTTCAAATACAGAGAGTTCAAATTGCTTATTAGTCAGCATAATTTCCAGTGCTGTTATAATTAGTTCCTGCGAATCAATACTTATGGAATTTTTTTGATTCCCGCGCGATATCCCTCCGTCGTTGGTGTTCAGTTTTGTCATTTGTCTTGTAAATCTAAATATTAGGTATGCTTAGGGATGTATTCTACTTAACAAAGAATGGGCCATCCTTAAAAACAAGGTTAGTTTGGTGAAACTGGATGGTTTTTTTGAGCGTTATGATTTTTCCATAATTAAATATAAACAATATGGTTCTAATAGGATATTTTTGTTGAAACTAATTTGTTATGCAAGAGATCAAAAAATATGTTGAAGAAAACAAACAGCGCTTTTTGGATGAGCTGTTTGAACTGTTACGTTTTCCTTCGGTAAGTGCAGACCCAAAATATAAGGGAGATGTGCTCAAAACTGCAGATTATGTGGCTACAAAATTAAAAGAAGCCGGTGCTGACCGCGTAGAAATCTGCGAGACTGCAGGTTATCCCATAGTATATGGTGAAAAGATCATCGATGATAGCCTGCCAACTGTTCTGATTTATGGTCATTACGACGTGCAGCCAGCCGACCCTCTGGAACTGTGGAAAACACCTCCTTTTGAACCTACCGTTCGTGATGGCAAGATTTATGCACGTGGAGCTTGCGATGATAAGGGACAGTTTTATATGCATGTAAAGGCGTTTGAACTGATGATGCAAACCAACACGCTGGCTTGTAACGTAAAGTTTATGATCGAAGGTGAAGAAGAGGTAGGTTCTGCTAATCTGGGTATTTTTGTTAACGCCAATGTAGACCGCTTAAAAGCAGACGTGGTGTTGATTTCAGATACTTCGATGATCAGCATGGAAAACCCTTCTATTGAAACGGGATTAAGAGGCCTGGCTTATATGGAGGTAGAAATAGTAGGGCCAAACCGCGACCTGCATTCAGGAGTTTATGGAGGTGCTGTTGCTAATCCGGCTACTATTCTTTGCAAAATGATCGCTTCTCTGCATGATGAGAACAATCACATTACCATCCCTGCTTTTTATGATAAAGTTATTGAGTTGACAGATGAAGAGAAAAAGGCTTTAAACTCTGCTCCTTTTGATCTTGAAGAATACAAGACTGATCTTGATGTCGCCGCCGAGTGGGGTGAGAAGGGTTATTCTACATTAGAGCGTACAGGTACAAGACCTACACTCGAAGTGAACGGCATTTGGAGCGGATATATAGGAGAGGGTGCTAAAACAGTACTGCCTTCAAAAGCAAATGCGAAGATTTCTATGCGTTTGGTACCAAATCAGAGTTCTGATGAAATTGCTGAAATCTTTACTAAGCATTTTGAAAGCATTGCCCCTGCCCATGTAAAAGTCAAAGTGACTGCGCATCACGGCGGTGAGCCGGTAGTGACACCTACTGATAGTGTTGCTTACCGTGCTGCGGAGCAGGCGATTGTAGATTCATTTGGCAAGGCACCGATTCCTACGAGAGGCGGTGGCAGTATTCCGATCGTGGCTTTGTTTGAAAGCGCGCTGGGGATTAAGTCTGTGCTGTTTGGCTTTGGTTTGGATAGCGATGCCTTGCATTCTCCGAATGAGAAGTATGACATTTACAATTATTACAAGGGTATAGAGACATTGCCGTTATTCCATAAGTACTTCGCGGAACTGAGTAAGTAATTCGCTCTTAGTGCTTTTCGTGCCGATTATAAAAACACCAATGTCTATTAACAGACATTGGTGTTCGCTTACTGCGCATTTTCTGAATACTTTCTCCGCTGGTTCTGGGCTAAAGGGTACTTTTTACCGCAGAAGGTATATGAAAAGTGCGCAGAAATGACGGAAGAGTTTCTCCAAATCGCTCAGAATTTATTTTTCAGGTTCAGGTGGTTTGGTAGTAATTAGGATCAATCCCTTTCTCGCACTTTCATTATGGTTAGCTACAGCTTCATCGCCTTTAAAGACGCGAATGGTTTTCACTGTTTTTGGATAGATCGTTTCATCCAGTTTAAAGCCCATTTCTGCTTTTTTGTAAGTTGCTTCTTTGCCATCAACGACAATCACAGGGTCAGTTAGTGGAGTCTTAGAAATGTAATTCACAATTTTTCCTGATTCTTCTTTTGTTTCATCTTTGGCAATAAATGCAGGCAATAGTGAGGTAAAACCAACGAATAATATCTTATACTCACCCCCCATTAGTACGCTCGAGCTAGGAAATTTATCTTCGTTACCAGCATAGATATACCCCTTGTAGAAATAGTGAGTGCCTTTTTCCAGAGCAACTGTGTCATTGAATTTATTAAGATAAGTCAAATAATCATCCTGCCATTTAAAGTTGTCAGACTTCGTTATTTTAAAATTTCCGGCTTTTTTAGCCTCATCAACTTCAAAAGAAATTAGTAACAATCCCTCTTTAAAGTTTTCGTTATATACACTGCTGTTATAGTTCCAGGTGTAGTCTTTCAAATTAGTCGGATTGGATTTAAAATTTTCTTTGGCTAAGACATTCCTTTTCTTATTTTTTTTCTTAACCGGAGGTTCAGCTTTAATTGTAAGCAATAGATCTTCTACTGTGTTTAGTTCGTTGTTTGTAAGTTTTACCTCGACTGGTTGTATTTTTTTTGCAATGGTCCTGATGATGTTTGCATCCGCTCCTGTAGCAGATGAAAAAATAATCATTAAAGCAAAAAGAGGTGCTGAGAGCCCATATTTCAATATGGCAACCTTGCGAGATTTTGTTTTGTGTAACATAATAATTCTCCTTTTTAATAAAGATTGGTTAAAAAAATTGTTGGTTAATTGTTGGGGTTGTGTGTTAAAAACATTGGAGACCAGCAAGAGCGCATATGCTGATCTGTCTTCCAATGTTGATGCCGCTGAATCATCTGCGATGAATTCATGTATGTTTTTTATTGCTTTTCTATAGAGATATACGATGGGGTTGAACCAGTTAAGTGCCAGGAACAGTTCAAAGAAGATCAGATCGGCCGAGTGCCATTGCCTTGCGTGGACCTGTTCATGTTTCACTATCGTTTCTTTTCCCTCCAGTTCCTCGTCAACAGCGATTTTACTGAAAAATGAGAATGCCCGGCCTTGCAGTTTCAGTTTAAAGGCTGCATTTACAAAATAAAGCTTTCTCAGAAAGTTGATTAGGAATACCAGACTTACCGCTGCATAAGTTAGCCAAATCCATTCCGTAGTGGTCAGCCAGGGCTGGGTCTGAACGATCAGGGGCTGAGTATTCAGTTGATCAATTCCCGGTGTGATTACTGAATACTTTACTGTTTGAGTAAATTCCTGCACCTTCTCTGTAATAAAAAGGTCTTTAATCCAGTCTGTTTTCATTGCCGGAATGATCAGGGAGCATAGCGCTGAGCCTACCAGGTAAAAACGGTTCATCTTAAAGAAGGTTTCATTGCGCAGCATTACAAGATAGAACAGATAGAAGAGGAGCAGGTAGAGGTTTACCTGGATAAGATAACTTAAGGCGTTCATTTTTGTTTCTTTTTAAGGTCTTCAATTAGTTTTAATATTTCATCTGCCTCTTTCAGGTCAACTTTATCCTGTTTGAGAAAGAAGGAAAACATGTTTTCTACCGAATTATCAAAATAGCTGTTTAGCAATTTGCCAGCGGCGAAGGTCTTGTAATCTTCTATGCTGACAACAGGAAAGTATCTGTACGTGCTGCCAAAAGCCTCATGGTCTACAAAGCCTTTACTTTCCAGAATCCGGATGATGGTTGAAACTGTAGTGGTAGCCGGTTTAGGTTTTGGCAAATGCTCTATAACGTCCTTTACAAAGGCTTGCTTCAATTCCCATAACACCTGCATAATTTGCTCCTCTGCCTTGGTTAATTCTTTCATGTAATTATATACTATATATGTATGACTTGTTAAAATTCTGATGCCTTATCATTCTTTAGAAAGAGGTAATCAAAACATAATCTAATGTATGACTAATATTTTAGTTGTGCAACTAAAATATTAGTCATTGTGTTTTATTTTTGTTACAATTCATAGATTACGCGGAAAAACAAGGCTAAGGGGCTTTTTGATATTTTCTCCTGCAAAAATATTTTTAAACTATTTTTTTAGTTTTATATTGTGTTACCAAATAGCGCTCTCATGAACTTTAAGATTACAGTAATCATTATCTGTTGTTTTTTTACCTTCCCTGTATTCGCACAAATTGATTATGCTGTAAAAGGTGTAGTCGTCGATACGACTACCAATGCAAAGATTGATGATGCGACCATAAGCGTGCTTAGTGCTAAGGATTCCATTCTTCAGCAATTTACTTATACTAAAAAAGGGGCTTTCGAATTGAATCATCTTAAACCAGGTAAATTCCTGATTATGGTTACCTATCCGGATTATGCTGATTTTATAGAGGAATTTACACTCGACGCAACCAGGCCTCTGTATGATTTCGGAAGTATCCGGATGATTCTGCAATCCAAACTGCTGAATGAGGTAATCATCAAGGCCCGTGTGGTGGCTATAAAGATTAAAGGAGATACTACAGAATTCAATGCGGCCGCTTATGCCACCCAGAAGAATGCAAAAGTAGAAGATCTGCTGAAACAGTTGCAGGGGATGAAGATCAACCAAAGCGGAGTAATCATTTTTCAGGGGGAACCGGTGAGTAAGGTTTTGGTTGACGGCGAAGAGTTCTTCAGTGATGATCCGGCAATGGTCACCAAGAACCTGCGGGCGGATATGGTGAGCAAGGTGCAGGTTTATGATCAAAAAAGCGAGCAGGCCAAAATGACCGGGATAGAGGATGGGGTTAAGGTAAAAACGATCAATATTGTGTTGTTAGAGGATAAGCGGAAGGGGCTTTTTGGTAAAGCTGAAGGAGGGTATGGTACTGATGATTTTTATTACGGACAGCTCATGTTTAACAAATTCAGTCCCAAACAGAAGATTTCCGCCTATGGGAATCTGGGGAATACCGGAAAGGTCGGGCTGAGCGGAGCAGATCATAATAAATTTGGAAGCGGCTATAGCCAGGGCGATTACGGCGGTAACGGAATTCCTTTTGCACGGGATGCCGGTGCGCATTATGACAGCAAATGGAACCAGGATAAGGAATCGATCAATGTGAACTATAAGGCAGGGGCTTTAACTACCGATGGGGAAAGTACCAGCCTGACCCAGAATAATTTGCCTGGCAACTTTAACCGAAGCAAGCAGGAAAGAACATTTCACAGCTACTATATTAATCAAAATCTTACGGGGAATTTTTCCTCCAAACTGGATTCAACCTCTGATCTGATCACTTATTTTAACGGGTATAAAACCAATAATAACAATAAGAATTCCAGTATAGGAAGTACAGTCAGAGGTAACGGTATACTGCAGAATTCGAGCGAGGTACTTAACAGCAGCGAGAGCGAAAACTTATCGCTTAGTTTAAGTACTAGTTATGTAAAAAGACTGAAAAAGAAGGGAAGGAGCCTGTCTCTGAATGTATATCTCGATCATGGTGAAACTAGTAGGAAAGGATATCTCAATTCAGATGTAAATTATTTTAATGAGCAGGGTGTCACAGACGGTACCAGTACTATTGATCAATACAAACCTGCGGCCACCGGTAGTAATGGGTATACAACATCCCTTTCTTATACTGATGTGATTACAAAAGCGATATCCGTTTCTGCAGGTTATAGTTTTTCCAGGAGAATGAATGACGAAGACTTAAGATCATTCAACAGGTCTTCCGCAAATTTTTATGATCAGCTGGATTCAGCCTTTAGCAGTGAGTACAGGTTGGTTACCTTGTCCAATACGTATAGTATGAATTTGAACTACAATGCAGGTAAAGTTTCGGCTAATGCGAGTACAGGGATTGTCAGTTCTGAGTATGAACAAACGGATTTGTTCGCGGGTGGTAGTCTGAACCGCAATTTCTTAATCTGGCGGCCGCTTGCCAATTTCAGATACCAGTTGAACAAGGCTGCTTCTTTGTCCCTTAGTTATAACGGGAACACCAGAACACCTTACCTGGCTCAGCTGCAACCGCTAAGGCAGAATGCTGATCCGCTGAACATCACTATAGGTAATCCGGAACTGAGACCTCAATTTGAAAACCGTTTTTCCTACAATTACAGAGTTTACCAGCCTACATTGGATCAGGGTATCAATTTTAACGGAAGTTATGCTTTCACTTCAAATGCAATTGTCAGTAATGTAGTTACTGACTCAGCAGGGGTAAATACACTACGATATTCCAATCTCAATGAGCACCGGCCAAGTTACTGGAACATTTATGCGCAGCTCTATGGACATGCCACAAAACTTGATTTCGTACTTTACATTACTGGGAGTGTAAATGGAAATACCAATTTCAATTATGTCAATAACAAGCTGAACAGATCCAATAATGTAGAATACAAGCCCCAGATTGATATCGGAAAAAATAAGACAAATTATTCTTACGGGTTTAGCATAGGTCCCATTTACAGGGTTAGTTCATCTTCACTGCAATCACTTGATAACAACACAAAAGGTTTCTTTACCAATTTTAACTTTTATACCAGACTTCCATATCGCTTTTTCATGGGATCAGACCTCAGTTATACCTACAACGCAAAAAACAAGGTCTTCGACCGTAGTTTTGAACAACTGCTGGTCAATTCCTATATCGGGAAGTCTTTCCTGAAGGAAGAGAATCTAAAGCTTACCCTTCGTGGTAATGATTTGCTTAACCAGAATACCGGATACCGGCGTGACAGCTCTACCAGTGGTTTTACGGAATCCAGGAATACGACCATTAAGCGGTATTTTATATTTTCTCTTACCTGGGATTATACAAAGTTTGGCAAATCACTTCAAAAACAACAACCATGAAACAG
>DATFQH010000203.1:0-9816 GCA_035264385.1 Pedobacter sp. | reverse complement strand
ACAATATCCTTCTGGAAAACACCCTAAGCACCAGAGGATTTGTATCACCAATTGCCGACAACGCTTTTCTTTACTATAGATACAAACTGCTGGGTACTGCTAACGAAAACGGACAAACAATCAATAAGATCCAAATTATCGCAAGAAGAGAACACGACCCCGTATTCCGGGGGATCATCTACATCAGTGACGATACTTACCATCTAGTCAATGCAGAAGTATACCTCATAAAAAATACCGGGGTCAACCTGCTCGACACCTTAAACATCACCCAACAATTTCTCAGGGTCGAAAATTCTTACATGCCATCCAACATCAATTTCCAGTTCAATGGAAATGTACTCGGTTTTAAATTCGAAGGTTACTATATCGGCGTATACAGCAATTATAACATCCATCCCGATTTCCCTAAAAATCATTTTAATGGCGAAATCCTAAAGATCACTAAAGCAGTAAACAAAAAAGACTCCCTTTTCTGGCTGAACCACCGGCCTATCCCGCTTACTGCAGAAGAAAGCAGGGACTACAAGCGCAAGGATAGTATTGACGTACTAAAAACTTCCAAACGCTATCTGGATTCCCTGGAAAAGGTAAACAACAAGTTTGGTATCGTTAAACTCTTAGTGAGCGGATACACGATCAACAACCGTTATGAGAAAAAATCTTATGCATTCGATCCCTTATTCAGATCTGTTTTTTACAACACCGTAGAGGGCTTTGCGCTTAAATACGGACTCACTTATACCAAACAGCTCGAAGACAGAAAATATTACAGCATCAGACCCGAAGCCAGGTATGGATTCTCCAACAAGACCCTTACCGGATCACTTACGGCCAATTATTATTACAATCCGCTGAAGCGTGCGAACATCAGTGTGAGCGGTGGATCAGGCATCTACGACCTAAACAATTACGGTTCAATGAGCTTATTGGGCAATAGCATCAACTCCCTGTTCTTCGAAACCAATTTTTCCAAATTCTATAAAAAAGAATTTGTCAACATTGCCACAACGAGAGAACTGACCAACGGACTGCAGGCAGAACTGATTGCAGATTATGCCTGGAACACCAGCCTGACCAATTCAACACATTACAAGATCAAGGACCTGAAGGGCGAGGAATTCACCTCTAATAATCCTTTTGACCCCGATTCAGAAACCCCTCAATTCCCCACTTATAACGCACTTACCCTGAGTGCATCCCTAACCTACACCATCGGACAAACCTACATTACGCGTCCTGATGGTAAATTTTATCAGCCATCAAAATATCCGGTCATTAGGCTAGACTATAAAAAAGGGATCAATAACGTGCTCAGCAGTGACGTAGACTATGATCTGGTTTCACTCGAAATATCAGAAGACAGAATCAGCGCAGGGATGCTGGGCTATTCATCCTTTGTCGCAGGCGTAGGAAAATTCCTCAACAAAAACACCATATTTTACCCTGAAGCAAAGCATTTCAGGGGCAACAATTCCTTACTAAGCAGGCCAGACCTGAGGAAATTCCTGTTTCTTGATTTTTATCTGTACAGTACGGACCGCGAATACGCAGAATTTCACTTCGAACACAACTTTTCAGGATTTCTGACCAATAAAGTTCCCCTGCTTCGCAAGCTGAAGCTTGAAGAACTGGTGGGCGCAAGCTACCTTACCCAGCCTATCAAAAGAAACTATACGGAGTTTTACTTTGGTCTCCAGCGCCTGATCTTCAGAGCAACCTATGGTTTCGCTTACGATGGTAAAAGACGTGTAGACCACGGCTTTCGGTTATCTTACGGTTTTTAAAAAAAAGGGGCCATAACCTAAGTTATCGCCCCCAATTTTCCATTAACTATATCCTGTTTAAATGGATAGTTTTTTTCTGATATCTGAAGGAATCCCTTTCTTGTGAAGCAGAAAAGCAGTCGTTTTATACTTTACAAAATTCTTAGTTACGTATAAATAGCCTTGATAATCGTTGGTGGCACCCCATGAATTCTTAACGATATAATATTCCTTGCCATTCTGATCTTTAGCCGTACCTGTGATCTGCATACCGTGATCATCAGTGGTCTGGTAATCATCAAATGCAGCCTGACGAAGGTCAGTAGTGATTTCCTTTTCAGGTTTAGGGCCATTAAACATTGCGGCCTTCTCCTCAGCACTCATACTTTCAACATCTTTAGCAGGTACATAAGCCACACCATTTTTCCAACTAAAACCCTTTTCACTTACGTCTGTAGCCCAGGCCACACTGAACCCTCCTTTCAATGCATTGTCGATGATCTTAGTGATATCGTTCATCTGCACGTTATATACCTGATCATAAGACCAGTTATCTGGCACCATCAAAACTGCTTTCTGATAATAAGGAGAGGTATTAAACGACGACAATTCCACATAATCAGCCGGGTTAATACCTACTACTTCCTTAGCAAAGGTCTTAGGGGTATATTCCTTCCCCTGGTAAGTAAACTTCTGTGGAAAGGCACCCATGCAGGAGTCGATCGTACCAACATACTTTGCTTTCCAGCTTGGATCAAAATCCCCGGATACTGCTTTTTTCAAAATAGCCTCGGTAAGCTTGTTCATATTGTCAGATGACGCACCAGTTCCATAGTCATTTCCAGTATATGCTTCCTGGGGTACAGCGCCATACTTAGCCAGCATATTGATCACATCATGACATGCACCACCGTCACCCAAAGTAAGTGCACCGTGCATCCGTACATAATTAATTCCTTTTTCCACATACACATTACGTGCAGAGAAAAGATCGGCAAGATCTACAGGTTTCTTACCCATCCTGATCATTTCAGATTCCAGGAACGAATTGGTACTGTAACTCCAGCAGGTACCCGATGATTTCTGATTTTTTACTGAAGTAGCTTCAGTATTGATCACAGGAGTAAAAGTAAAGCTGTTCTTGCTGGCGTCGCTCTGGTTGTTTTTAAGCGAATTTACCAAATTGTCCTGCGCAAACACAGGCGCAGCCCCGAGTAGCAAAGCCGAGGCCAGCCACAATGATTTCATTGAAATTTTAGTCATTTGTATGTTTTGAAAGTTAGTTGATATAAGTTGTTTGGCTCATACTAAAGCAAACTTAATTAAAACATCGCAAGCATCCCGCAAATGCAATTAAAAAAATACAAAATACCCTCATTTATCGCACTGCGTATCCGAAAATTAAAAAACTATGCTGCCATATTAATTTCTGTGCGTGGCTCCGGCCTTTCTCCGGTGCACACGCGTACCTTCTGCGCAAAAGGTATACTTTTTGCGCAGAAGGTACGCGTGTGGTACAATTATAACCCGGCCCTGCCCAATGGTTGTTTACCAAGCCAACTTAACCTTTATCCCTTCAGGGCTATTGTCAAATGACATATGTAAGGTCCGGGAACCAGCATCCCAGGAAGTCTTAACGGCGGAAAGCTTAGCACCTGAATTATCCAGGGCTTCAATCATTTTTGGTTCAGCAGGCAGTAAGATACGCATGCTGTTTACGGTGTTTACCGGGCTCTTGCAAACAAAAGTATAAGTGTCTGAAGTAGAAGATTCTTCATGTATTCTTGATGCGGAAGCCAGCACAGCCGGTTTGGATTTGTCTTTAATGCGATTGAGGTTATATAAAAAACCCTGCTCGTCCAGGTTAATTATCTTTTCGGCCAAAACCGGCAGTTCAGGATCAAACAGATCAATCACCGGCCCTTTAATGACATATGGTTTGTTATCGGTATGCTCGTCGATTACAGATACCACATCATAAGGTCCGCGCGCCAGGTAAAGATTGTTTTTAAATATCAACTTACCTGCTTTGGCATCTGCTTCGTAAGCATGGCGCACAGTTTCAATATATGCTGCATCCGATCCTGCATTAAGCACAAATTCTTTAGGATCCTTTCTGATCACATATACACAACCCTTTCCAAAAATAAGCTTTTTGTCTTCCACAGGCCTGATATTCATTTCCGCAAACAAATGCTCAGAGGGAGTCTTATAAGAGAGACCTTTGGTATTCCACCATTCCAATACCGACTGATAAGGATCATTATCGCTGCCGCAATACACCAAAACCCCGCCGCCCTTTACCCAGGCGGCCAGATGTTTGTTTACTTCAGCAGAAAATGGCTTCATATTAGAATAACTGACGATCAGCACCTTAATATCTTTCAAGGTGGGCTTAAACTCCAGATTTTCCATATGAACAGTCTGAACCGGCACCCCATTTTTCAATAGTGGCAGTGTTTGCCCGTAAAAGTTAGAGAATTGCGGATCGTCGTACCCTTTATGCACTGGAAACTGCTGGAACATTAGACTATTACCCATCAGTACACCAATGCCGTTCACACCGGAAACCCGGTTGTCCGATAAGGGCATATCATTCAAAGCATTCACCATCACCTGCATCTGCGTGCTGTAATACTTCGGGATCAGTACTTCTTCCTTACTATTTGCGACCTTATACGGATGTGTATAAATACGCTCGGGCCAGGGCATCACTTCGTAATTGTTTACCATTGGATACAGGAGCTTAGCTGTAAACGTAGCCTGATAATTTTTTTTGTAATCGCTCCAGTCACGGGGCCAGTCTTCAATCGGGTCCGTCAGAAAAAACATTTTTCTACCGGTCGGGGCTGTCATTGACACCATAGATCCATATTCCAGGAAGGCATTTTCAAATACCCGTTCCTTTTTCTTGCCGTTATAGTAAGTCGGCTCACGCGAAGTTCCGGTCCATACCTGCGCAATATAGCCGTCTATGCCAGGCAGCGAAGCGAGGCTGGCCTCCGGGCTAACAATCTTCCATGCGGAATAATTAACAAGGGAGTGTGTGGCAATGTAAACCTTTATCTCTTTGCCTTTGCTTTTCCCATAAGATTTGGCATAGGCTGACACGTCTTTAATCGCGTTGTAATACAGCTGGTATTTCAGTTTATGTGATAAATAGGTATTTTCAGCAGACTCATGCTGTGGCCGCCAGTCGAACCCGTAATAAGACTTCCACTCCTGCCTGAATACCTCACTGTAACCTGCCCTTGCCCAAAATTCAGGTTCTTCTAAAAATATAGAGGTGATGCCTGCATCAATAACTTTCTTGATGATCCCTGTTTTCATGTATTCCAGAAAAGACTTTACAGGTACGATATAAGGAACACCACCCCCGTGCCAGATGACCTTACCATCGCGGGCTACCTGCCCGATATCCTGGTGATTTTTCCCATCCCACTTGCCCAGAAAATAATCCTGGTATTCGCCCCAGGCAATACCAGTCATGAAATGGGTCTGGTAACCGCGGTTACGCCAGGAAGCCAGACGCTGTTCAAAAGTCATGTTCTTTCGGTCCCCCGCACCATAAACAATTGCAATATCAGATTGTACGTCGATCTCGGGCCGCCATGGGCTGCCTGTTTGAAATGCTGTTTTTTCTTTCGGAACAGATCGTTCGGAAGATTGTGCAGGCTGTGCCATGCCGGATCCCGCCGCAGCAATAAGCGCGGCCATCAGAAATATCCTTTTCATGTGTAAGTATAAGGCCAGGTTATGGCTTCGTTGTTAACGACCTGATCAGTTTGGTTTCTTCAGTTTTGTAAGGTGTACCGTCCTTTTTAAGGATCTCATGGAACCACAGTTTAGGATCGGATCCATCTTTTATAGGTTCATCCCAGGCATATTTCGTGTTGGTCTTTCCATCTACAAATCCCCAGTTTATGGCGGCAATATTCTGCTTTTTCAGCATTGGGAGGATAGTTTGGAAAGTGCTGCCGTTTCGGCGCGCCATATACTCCGTGCAGATCAGTGGCCTGTTGCTTTGCTTCAATTCATCGATGCGTTTTTGATGCACTGGAGGCAGATCATAGCTATGGTAAGTAATCACATCGCTGTTTGCGACCTGAAATTCATTGAGTTCCTTCAGTTTATCATCCCATACACCGGCAGAAAGGGGCTGATCGGGATCTATAGCTCTTGCCCAGGTGAAGATTGCTTTCAACAAAGGCAGAGATTTGCTGCCATACCCAGAGTTGCCGGGCTCATTGTAAAGATCCCAAAGTAAGATTCGCTTATCTGTGCCGAAGGTTTTCAGGATATCCTGAACGTATGTTTTTAGATAGGCCCATTGCGCCGGGTCATCATGAACAGGTTTCAGGGGACTCCTCAGCCAGCCAGAGTTGTGTACTCCCGGTTTTGGGGCGGGTTGTTTTCCTATCGCTCCATCCGCATTCCAGCAGTCGTCGAAAAAAACAAACAGAGGTTTAATGTGGTGCTTATCAGCAATCTTAAGAAAGGCACTGATGCGCATTTTAAAGCCTTTAGGGTCCTGTTTCCAGGCCAGGTCATGCAAATAAACACGCATGGTATTCAGTCCCAGTTCTTCTGCCCAGCCAAGTTCTTTGTCAATAGCTGCGATATCAAAAGTTTCCGCCTGCCAGAATTCGAGTTGATTGATGGCATACGCAGGCGTATAATTGGCTCCTATGCGCCAGCCTTGTTTAGCATACCAATCTGACGCCTTTTGAACAGACCAGCGCTGGGCGGTTTGGGCCAATAGTGTATTGGCAGATAGAATTAAGGCCAATAGGGCAATAAGTGTTTTACGGTTCATTGTGTGTGTATTTGGTTATTGGAAAAGGAAAGATAATAAAAAAAAATTTACCCCTCATCATGCCATTATGCTCTCTGATCAATGATTGATCAATCGTTCATCAATGGTTGATCAATCATTGACCGGTCTAGACGACCCACGAATAACGACTTAACCTTTGAAAAATCTGTGGTCAATGGTAAAGACACAGATGCGAAAAATGATTATATTTGCCCCGCATTAAACGCCGCTTGCAACGGTATCAATGAATTATGACAAACTATCAGACACTACTTTACTACTGCTATAGTCCTATAGCCGGGGCAGAACAATTTGCTGCCGATCATCTCGCTTTTTGTAAATCACTTAACCTGGTTGGCCGGATCATCGTTGCCGAAGAGGGTTTGAATGGCACTGTGTCCGGCACTAAAGAATCTTGTGAGGCATATATGGCGGCAATTAAAGCCGATGAACGTTTTTCCAAAACAGATTTTAAGGTCGACGATGTAGCTGAGCCTTCTTTCATCAAGATGCATTGCCGTTATAAATCTGAGATTGTGCATTCAGGGCTAAGGGATCCACACATTATTGATCCGAACAAACAGACCGGCAAACATCTCGAACCGGTTGAGTTTCAGCAAATGATTGACCAGGAGGATGTGGTGATCCTGGATGTGCGTTCAAATTATGAGCATAACCTGGGCAAATTCAAAAATGCGATTACGCTTGATATTGAGAATTTCAGGGATTTCCCTGGGAAGATCAACGAGTTGGCTCAGTATAAGGATAAAAAGATACTTACTTATTGCACAGGCGGCATCAAATGTGAAAAAGCATCGGCACTATTGCTCCATCACGGCTTCAGCGATGTATACCAATTGCATGGCGGCATCATTAAGTATGGTAAAGAAGCCGGCGGTGAAGATTTCGAGGGCAAGTGTTATGTTTTTGACAATAGGATCGCTGTAGATGTAAATACCGTAAACCCGAATATCGTTTCTACCTGCCGTAACTGTGGAACGACTACACCGAAAATGATCAATTGTGCCAACCCGGAATGTAATGAGCATTTCACCCAGTGCGACGCCTGCGGGGAAGAGCTACAGGGATGCTGCTCGACAGAATGTACGACCAATCCGCGCAAGCGCCAGTATGACGGTACAGGATACTATGTAAAGGTACCGCAGCCAATTAACGCGGGCAAATAGCTAGCTTTGCAGTTCATGAATATTGGACACCTGAAATATCTACTTCTTGCATTTTACTGTTGCCTGACAACTGCTGTCCGGGCAGAAGATATCAAAAGCATCGGCGTTCCTTACATTCAGAATTACCCCAAGTCGGTCTACCAGTCGGGTAATCAGAACTGGTCTGTGGCTAAAGACAAGAAAGGCGTTATGTATTTTGGCAATGCGCAGGGTCTGCTGACTTACGATGGCAGGTACTGGCAGCAGCATGAAATGCCCAACAGGCAGATTGTGCGTGCGGTAGCAGCAGCGAATGAGGTAATCTATACCGGCGGGTTCGGGGAATTTGGTTACTGGTCCTATAAAGATCGAAGACTGGTATACACCTCTCTTATCAAACTTATTCCTAAGCCTTTTAAAATCAGTGATGAGATCTGGAAAATTTATGTAGACGGAAGCCGGATCATCTTCCAGTCTTTCAAATACATCTATATCTACCAGGGAAATCGCATCACCGTTTTGAGCAAGCCAGAAGGCTTTCTGTTCATGCACCAGATCGGGAAGAAGTTTTGTGTTGAAGTTTTAAACAAGGGACTTTATGAATTAAAAGGCAATCAGTTAGTCGCCTTGAATAACAATGGCTCAATATCTCCAGATCTGATCATGACAATATTGCCCTATAAAAATGGTCGATGGCTGGTAGGGACAAGCAGCAAAGGCCTTTTTTTATATGATGGTCAACAATTTACTCCGTTTCAAAGTCCTGCAAACAGTTTTTTGAAGACATACCAACTGAACAATGGTAGTTTCATTATGGGCAGGTATTATGCTTTCGGCACAATCCTTAACGGCCTGGTTATAATCGATGACCAGGGAAATATGGTCCAGCAGATTAATAAGACCAGCGGAATGCAGAACAACACAGTTCTCAGCTTGTTCTGTGACGATGACCAAAATCTATGGACTGGCCTGGACAATGGTATTGACAGGGTAGAACTCAATTCTCCGTTATACGCCTATTTTGACAAGAGCGGTCTGTTTGGCACAGTATATTCCAGCCTCATTTATAAAGGTAACGTCTATCTGGGAACCAATCAGGGACTTTTTTACAGCGTATGGCCAGGAACAGCAGGATCCCGTTATAATTCGTTTGATTTTAAACTGATACCCGGCTCACAAGGGCAGGTATGGGACCTTACCGAAATAGACGGTCAATTGCTTTGCGGACACAACAGGGGTACTTTCAGGGTAGAGGGTAATCGATTCATCAACATCACTTATGCAGCCGGTGGCTGGACCATAAAAAAGCTCAAATCCAATCCTGAATTCCTGATTCAAGGGTCCTATAATGGCCTCATCGTCTACAAAAAGGATCAACAGGGTCTCTGGGCATTTCATCACGAAGTTTCCGGATTCCGGGAACCATCCAGATATGTGGAGCAGGACGAAAAAGGCGATCTCTGGATAGGCCATGCCTATAAAGGGCTTTATAGGCTTAAACTCAATAGTCGTCTGGATAAGGTAGTGAGCTCAAATTATTACAGTCAAAGCAACGGCCTCCCCAATGATTTTAATGTCAATATCTTTTCAATGCAAAATAATCTGGTGTATTCAACGGATAAGGGTTTCTATAATTACGACCAGATCAGCAACCATTTCTCTAAGTACGCTGCGCTGAACAAAGCCCTTGGCAGTTTTGCTGGATCAAATAAGATCATTCCTGCAGGTTCGGGAAAATACTGGTTTATTGACCACGGACGCACGGCGTTGGCCGACCTTTCCAGACCCGGCCACATTGATATTGATTCCAGCACATTCAGCATGCTTAACGGCCGTATGGTCCAGTATTATGAAAACATAAGTAGAATTAGTGATGGAATTTACCTAATCAGTGTGGATGACGGTTTTATAATTTATGATGCGGACAGCAGGCACATCACGGCTATGAGGCATAATCTTCCGGCCGTTTTAATCCGCAAAGTAGAGGACATTACAGATACCGTGCGTGTTTTGAGCGAAACCGGTAACAGCAGGAAAGAAACAGAAATTCCCTTTGCCCAAAACAACA
>DATFQH010000202.1:0-8237 GCA_035264385.1 Pedobacter sp. | reverse complement strand
CTACAGAAACATTTGACGGCAAACTGCTCAGAGCCTTTATAGCAGCCTATAACTCCATGAAAAAATAGTCTTATCTGCTGATGCAACCGATCTTATGGTCATTGACCATTCCTGTGGCCTGCATGTGTGCGTAGCAGATCGTTGTGCCAAAAAACTTAAAGCCCCGCTTTTTCATATCCTTACTGATGGCATCAGACAGCACTGTTCTGGCAGGCACATCACCCATCGTCTTTACCTGGTTCAGCACAGGTTTTTTGTCTGGCAAAAAGCCCCAAATGTAATCAGAAAAGGAGCCAAATTCTTTCTGAACTGCAATAAAAAGCCTTGCGTTGCCGATTGTTGCATTTACCTTCAGCCTGTTCCTGATGATTCCAGGATCACTCATTAGGCGCTCAACATCTGTCTCATCAAAGGCCGCCACTTTTTGTACATCAAAATTCGAAAATGCTTTCTTGTAGCCCGCTCTTCTTTTTAAAATGGTGATCCAGCTTAAACCGGCCTGTGCCCCTTCCAGAATCAGGAATTCGAACAGTATTTTATCATCATACACCGGCTTACCCCACTCTTCATCGTGATACTTAACATAAAGCGGATCGTTACCGCACCAGTCACATCTGATTATTGCTGACATTATTTGCTTTGATTAAGTTCATCCCGATATGCTGCTTTTATAATTCTACCAGCGGATCCCAGAGCAACGCCTTAAAATTCTGGACCTTATCATTTTTTACCATCACGCCCTCCTGCTCCAGTAGTTCCTGCATCAGTTCGGGCGTGGCAAAATGAAATTTGCCGGTCAGCAGCCCGCTGCTGTTGACTACCCTGTGGGCCGGTATAGCCGGATGTGCAAGACCTGCATTGGCCATGGCATAACCGACCATCCTGGCCGAGCCGCCGGCACCCAGACTTTTGGCAATCGCACCATAAGAGGTTACCCTCCCTTTTGGCACCAGCCGTACCAGTTCAAAAACCTGATCATAGAATGATTGCTCCATTACTCAAAAGAGAATTGAATATAATTGATATTTTTATCGTGCTTCAAATAAATCCGTTCATAGTGCGTCTTGATCGAAAGCACAGCATCTGCATATTCCGATTGATACAATTGTTCAGTCCTTTTATGGCTCACCAAACCAAGCTGCGCTACGGTTTCTACCGTATACTGGTGCAGCCCGTCATTATCCGTTTTCAAGTTGATCTTTCCACCGGGTTTCAAAAAGGACTTATATTTATTGAGAAAGCCAGGATAGGTTAGCCTCTTCTTCTCTCTGCTGTCCTGCGGCTGAGGATCCGGAAAGGTAATCCAGATCTCGTCTACTTCATTCGCTCCAAAATAATCAACAATATCTTCGATCTGTATCCTCAAAAAAGCAAGGTTACCGATTCCTTCATCCATACCAGTGCGTGCACCCCTCCAGATCCTGTTGCCTTTAAGATCTACACCAATAAAATTCTTGTTCGGAAACATCTTCGCCAGCCCCACCGAATATTCACCCTTCCCGCAGGCCAGTTCCAATACCACCGGATTACTGTTTTTAAAATGCTGCGATGCCCATTTGCCTTTCAGTTCCATGCCTTCCTCCAGCTGGTATACGTTCCGAAATGTATCGATCTCTGCAAACTTTCTTAATTTATCTTTGCCCACTATTAAAAATTTTATACAAACTTAGATAAAAAGTAACTTATTACAATTTCGTACTTTTGCAAACATATCGTTTCAAATTGGAAAAGAACTCAAAAATATACGTAGCCGGGCACCGCGGAATGGTGGGCTCTGCGATCTACAGAAAATTGCTTAAAGAAGGCTATACAAATCTAATTATCAGAACATCTGCCGAACTCGACCTGCGCAGCCAGCAGGCCGTTGCCGAATTCTTTGAACTGGAAAAACCTGATTATGTATTTCTTGCAGCGGCAAAGGTCGGCGGCATTGTGGCCAATAACACTTACCGTGCAGACTTTCTTTACGAGAACCTCTGCATCCAGAACAATGTTATCCATCAGTCTTACCTCAACGGTGTAAAAAAGCTGATGTTCCTCGGATCAAGCTGTATCTATCCAAAGCTGGCGCCACAACCACTAAAGGAAGAATATCTGCTCACCGGTCTGCTGGAAGAAACCAACGAGCCATATGCCATCGCAAAAATTGCCGGCATAAAGATGGCCGATGCCTACCGCGCCCAGTATGGCTGTAATTTTATTTCGGCCATGCCTACCAATTTATACGGATACAATGACAACTACCATCCGCAGAACTCTCATGTTCTGCCTGCCCTGATCCGCAAATTTCATGAAGCAAAGCTGAATGGCGCGCCAGAAGTAACGATCTGGGGTTCGGGATCGCCGATGCGTGAATTCCTTTTTGCCGATGACCTCGCTGATGCCTGCTATTATTTAATGCAGCACTACAATGAAGCCGGCCTGGTAAATATAGGAACAGGAAAAGACCTGACCATCAAAGACCTCGCCCTTCTGGTGAAAAAGGTAACAGGTTATGAAGGCGGCCTCACGTTCGACAGCAGCAAGCCCGATGGCACACCACGCAAGCTTATGGATGTTTCCAGGCTGCATTCCTTTGGCTGGAAACACACCATCGAACTCGAAGAGGGCATCGGACTTGCCTATCACGACTTCCTGGACAATCATCAATAATTTCCAGACATAAGCAAAATTGATATCTTTGTAAAAGAACATCAATTTTAACTATAATGACCTTAGTACAACTGGAATACATTGTTGCTGTAGACACCTACAGAAGTTTTGTAGGTGCGGCAGAGAAGTGCTTTGTGACTCAGCCTACCCTGAGTATGCAGGTACAGAAGCTGGAAGAGATGCTGAACGTAAAGCTGTTTGACCGCAGCAAACAGCCCATTGTCCCGACAGAGATCGGCGCTCAGATCATTGAGCAGGCACGCATTGTGCTGCAGGAAAGCCATAAGATCAAAGAGATCATCAGTGACCAGCAGCAGGAAGTTGTGGGCGAACTTAAGGTCGGCATTATACCTACCGTAGCCCCCTATCTGTTACCCCGGGTAATTGCAGCCATGATGGAAAAGTATCCTGAACTTAAACTGCTGATCTGGGAATATACCACGGAAGACATTATCCATCACCTGAAAACCGGCGTACTCGACTGCGGCATCCTGGCCACCCCGCTGGCAGATCAGGCCATTTATGAACTGCCGGTGTATTATGAAAATTTCGTCACCTATATCAGTAAGAACAGCAAGCTCTTTAAGAAAAAGACCATTGATGCCGACGATCTTGAAGACGAAAACATCTGGCTTCTGAACGAAGGACATTGTATGCGTTCGCAGGTACTGAACATTTGCCGCTCTACCAAACATAACCGCCTGCAGGGCCTTACTTATAATACCGGAAGTGTGGAGACACTGATCCGTATGGTAGACATGAACAATGGCGCCACACTACTCCCCGAACTCGCACTCGAAGAACTCAGCCAAAAGCAAATGAGCAAGGTACGTTATTTCAAATCCCCGGAACCGGTACGTGAGATCAGCATCGTTACCCACAGGAATTTCATTAAAAAGCGGATGCTCAATGCCCTGAAAGAAGAAATTCTGGCCGTCATTCCGAAAAGCATGAAGCAAAAGAAGAAAAAAGATATTGTGGGCATCTGATTTACATACCCAAAGCTGCTGTAATAAAAAAAGCCCCGGAGATCCGGGGCTTTTTTTATTACACATTGAGGTGTTATTTTTCAACCTCAAATTCTACTCTTCGGTTCAGTGCCTTACCCTCTTCAGTATTATTTGATGCTTTTGGCTGCGTAGCGCCATAACCTTTAATCTTCAGGTTAGCTCCGTTGATCCCTGCATTGGACAAGTACGATTTCACAGAATTTGCCCGGTCTACAGACAGCGACATATTGTGACTTGCCGAACCTTCAATAGAAGAATGCCCGTTCAAAATAAACTTTACCGAAGGGTCTTTTTTCATTTCCTGCGCAACCTGATCAAGTACAGCGAAAGATTCAGTTTTCAGTACGCCCGAATCAAATTCAAATTGTACATTTCTAAAGTTGTAGTTTGGTTTTTCATCTGCCGCAGGCGGTTCTGGTTTCTCCTGTGCGGGTACCGTCTCTGGCTGTTTTTCAGGCTCAGGTTCAGATTTTGGTGCCGTAACCGGCGGATTTGGCTTAGCGACGGCCTTTTTTGTCTTACAAGATTGTACTGAGAGGCTTAGCAGTCCTATCAGGACCAGCAATAATGGGTTCTTTAAAATTTTCATCTGTGTTTTAATTGTTTATATAAACCTACAAAATATCTGCATGACCCGCCAAAATAAACGCAGAGTTATGCTCAGATTCTCTTCGGATACATTACTAAAACGAAACATATCAGTGATTAGTGCCTTATAATATTACTTCACATCAAATGCTTCAATGCCGGGTAGAGCTGAATGTACCGGTTAAACCCTTCCTTATATACCTGATGTTTACCTTGATCTGGCATTATTATTCTTTCCTGCCGGATCGGCTGCGGATATGCGTCGGCCAGGCCAAGCGTTTTCGCCGCAAGGTACGCAGCGCCAATCGCCGAGGCATCTTCTGTATGCATCAGCACAAGAGTCTTCCCCGTAACATCAGAAAGAAGCTGCATCCATATCTCAGAATGCACAAACCCGCCACTAACATTGATATTAAGGATCGGGCCGGTGTATTGTTCCAGCAGAACCAGTACGTGGTTCAGGGCATAGCAAATTCCTTCAAGTACAGCTCTGGCAAGGTGTCCCTGGCCATGATGGAGTCTGAGCCCGAAGAAATTCCCACATGCAGCAGCATCCCATACCGGTGCGCGCTCACCACTAAGATAGGGCAGAAAGATCAGTCCCTCACTGCCTGCTGGAATGGGCTTCAACAACTCAAAAATACTATCGTAACCAGCATTGTCCAGTTCCTGTTTACCAAAAACATTTCTGAGCAGCCATTGCAAAGCGATCCCGCCATTATTGACCGGCCCACCGCAGATATAGATCTGCTCGTCCAGCAGGTAACTAAAGGTCATAGCCGGATTGGGCAGTGGTTGTTTAGCAGCCACCCTGACAGCGCCACTGGTTCCAATGGTTAATGCCGCAATACCAGGTTCGATGGCATGACTGCCCAGATTCGCCAGACATCCGTCGCTTGCACCGATCACAAACGGAACATCATGAAGTTTGAAAAGCACCATAGCAGATGGGGCCAGACCCCTCCTGACATAATTTGTTCCCTTGAGCTCGGATAAGCGGCCTGAATCAATCTTTGCGAGGAGCAGAGCCTCCGTATCCCACTCCCGTGTTTTGACGTTAAACAAGCCGGTACAGGATGCCATGGATTGATCAACCTGATATTCATTGAACAATCTGTACCAGATATACTCCTTTATGGAAATAAACTTATACGCCTTATCGAACAGCTCCCTTTGGTTTTGTTCCAGCCAGATCAGCTTGCATAAAGGCGACATGGCATGTATTGGCGTTCCGGTCGCCTCATAGGTGAGCTTACCTTCAGGCGTTGCCAGTAGCTCCGCTGCTATTTCGCCACTTCTCGCATCTGCCCAGGTCATCATCGGTGCCAAAGCCTTACCCTGCACATCTGCCATGACCAGACTATGCATGGCACTGCTCAGGCTTACCGCCAGCGGAAGCGTGCCCATTCTATTCAGCATTTCATTGATACACCATACAAAAGCCTGCCATATCAATTCCGGATCCTGCTCATTATAGCCCGGAAGCAGAGCAAAAGCCGGGTAATGTTTCTGACAGGAATCAACAGGATTGAAAGCAAGATCAAGCGCAACAGCTTTCATGCTGCCTGTACCGATATCTATACCAAGTATGTATTTCATATGCTTAGTTTACACCGCAATTTATGACTTTAAAGCACTTTAACGCTTCATGTTAAGTTGTTATTTGCTACCACAGCAAAATTTAAGTGTCCTGCAGGTAAAACTCTGAATACAGACGATCAATTCAAAAAGGAAAAGAATATATTCGGATCTACTAAATATAACACACACAAATGAAAAGAGTTACCTTACTTTTTCTGACCTTACTCTTGTCAGTAAATTATCTAAATGCAACGGAAACTGCAGCAAGCAGGAGCTTTTACCAGATCAGGATTTATCATCTTAAAAATGAGGTTCAGGAAAAAACCGTCGATGACTATTTGAAGCAGGCCTACCTTCCGGCGCTGCATAGAGCCGGCATCGAACAGGTAGGTGTTTTCAAGCCTATCATAGCTGCCGACGCAGAGCAGCCTGCAGAAAGACTGATCTATGTATTGATACCGTTTTCCAGCTACAAATCCTTCAGTTCCCTAGACAAATCACTTGAAAAAGACCAGAAATATTTATCAGATGGCCAGGGGTATCTGAATGCCTTATTGGCAAGCCCTCCCTACGACAGAATGGAAACCATTCTTCTGAATGCTTTTGAAGCAGGTCCGAACCTGACTTTACCTAAACTAACGGCTCCAAAGAAGGACAGAGTTTACGAATTCCGAAGCTACGAAGCCCCAACAGAGAAATTATACAGAAATAAGGTGCAGATGTTTAACAAAGGCGACGAGATCGGCTTGTTTAAAAGACTAAACTTCAATGCTGTATTTTATGGTGAAGTGATTGCAGGAAGCAGGATGCCGAATTTGATATACCTGACAACTTTTGAAAACAAGGCAGACCGCGATGAACACTGGAAAGCATTCAGCAGTGATGCCTATTGGAAAAAACTGTCGGTAATGCCCGAATATCAGGGCAATGTTTCTAAAAATGACACCCGCCTCCTATATCCTGCTGACTATTCAGATATCTAAAAACCAATTGCGGATTTTCAAAGGCCTGGCTCTTTGCAAAGCTCTCTGAAGTATATTCAAAGCAAAAAAGGCCGGCAGAGAATCTCTGCCGGCCTTTTTCTATAATAAATATGCGGTTATCCTTTTTTGAAACGATCAGCAACAGCCTCCCAGTTTACTACATTCCAGAATGCAGCAATATAATCTGGACGTCTGTTTTGATATTTTAAATAGTAAGCATGCTCCCAAACATCCATTCCAAGGATCGGCGTGCCTTTAACCTCAGCGATATCCATTAAAGGATTATCCTGATTCGGAGTTGACGAAACGATAAGTTTCTTATCGGCACCGATGCTTAACCATGCCCAGCCTGATCCAAAACGGGTAGCTCCTGCTTCGGCAAACTTAGTCTTAAAGTCTGCAAATGAACCAAAAGCAGCATTTATAGCTTCAGCAAGCTCTCCCTTAGGCTCGCCGCCTTTATTTGGGCCTATTACTTCCCAGAACAAAGAGTGATTGAAGTGACCACCACCGTTATTTCTAACTGCAGGAGGGAATTTTGATATATTTTTAACGATTTCTTCGATACTCTGACCTGCTTCAGGCTTGCCTCCTAACGCTTTATTCAAGTTTGTAACGTAAGCCTGGTGATGTTTACCGTGGTGGATTTCCATGGTTTGTTTATCGATATGCGGTTCTAATGCATCGGTTGCGTATGGTAACGCAGGTAATTCAAAAGCCATATTATAGGATTTAAGGTTTAAATAAAAACAATAACTAAACAAACTTAGAGAAATAATCTGCTAAGTGTAGCAAATATAACACTCGGCAGTTAAGTTTTGTTCAACAGTTTGTCAAGTTTAACCTCTTTTGTTGAGGAAAAACTTCTTCATCAGCGCAGCGCAGTCGTCGGCAAGTACTCCACTTCTCAAAACTGTTTTGGGATGCAGCAGGTTATTACTCCTGGAAGTGAAGCCCCGCCTAGATTCTGATGCCCCGTAGACCAGCCTGCCGATCTGTGTCCAGTAAGCAGCACCCGCACACATAACGCATGGCTCGACGGTTACATATAAGGTACAGTCCTTCAGGTATTTCCCGCCAAGTGTATGTGAAGCCGCAGTGAATGCCTGCATTTCGGCATGGGCGGTTACATCATTAAGCTGTTCGGTAAGGTTGTAGCCGCGGCCAACTACCCTGCCCTTACAAACCACAATTGCCCCGATCGGGATCTCCTCTGCCTGGAATGCCTTTTGTGCCTCCTGAAGCGCCAGACGCATATAGTGTTCGTCTTCTGCGGCAGGGTTCTCTTCTTCGGAAAAATTATAAAAGCTCATAGCCCAAAGATACTATTTATATCATTTTGCTCCCATTGGGAACTTTACCCGCTAAACTGCCAAGTACAATATCACCATGCTCATCGGTAAATCCTGTGATTAAAAATTCG
>DATFQH010000201.1:0-12252 GCA_035264385.1 Pedobacter sp. | reverse complement strand
CTGATATAGATATCCCGGAAATAGACGCGCTGAATGTGGATATCGAAGGTATTTTAGTCTATCTGGATCACCCGGCAAACAAGAACAGCTATATTCAATTACCATATACTTACGAAGGCATTTCTTACAGCTACGAACACATGGATGGGGGGATTCGTATCGATATACAGAAACCCGATTTCGCCAATGAAGATCCGCTGAAACCAACTGTTGCGATCAGGCTTAAAGTGGTGCTGATTCCCTCACAAGATGTTACCTAGTGGCTTGGTATAAGATATAAAAAGCGGGTGATCCTAACCAGATCACCCGCTTTTTTTGTGAAGGTGCTGCACGGCAGGCAATCTATCAATAAAAGAACCTAGCTGAAAGTCAGAAAATGACCGATACTGGCCTGCACATGGTCATTCTTTTTATGCGCTCCCCTATTGAGCTGTATCGCCCTTATGGCCACGCCGTTCCGCTCCAGAAGCAATTCCTCATAAAAACCTTTATAGTATACATCTTTAACCTCAAACCGCCTGCTGTTCCAGGAACTTTTCAGTTCCACCCATTCCGGATAAAAAACCGCCTGCCCTCCACTGATCGCCAGTCCTAGCTTCCTGGCCTCATCAGCATTCAATACTACAGCATTACCCAGGATCTGGGCGGTATAAATATGATCGGGATGACTATAAATATCAGCAGGCTTTCCCTTTTGCAACAAAGCCCCGTCCCTGATGATCAGCAGCTCATCGGCAAGGAACAATCCGTCGGCAGGATCATGTGATACCATTACTACGGTAACTCCGGTTTCGGCCGCTATTCTTTTGATGTCGGCACGCAACTGATTTTTGAGCAGCGCGTCTACCTGGCTAAAAGGTTCATCGAGCAACAGCACAGAAGTATCACTGATCAGCGCTTTTGCTATTGCAACCCGCTGCTGCTCGCCACCGCTCAGCTGGGTGATCTTTTTATCCTTCAGGTGCTCAATGTGCAGATGCTGCATCATTTCAACCGTTTTCTCCTGCTTAAGCTTCACATCAGTATTCGAAAGCATAGCAGCAATGTTATCATACACCTTTGCGTAGATGTTGAGAGAAAAATCCTGGGTTACCATTTTCATTGCCTTGTGCCCGGGTATCAATTGCTCATCAGGGCCCGGGATTCTCTTCCCATTCAAAAGTACCTCCCCCGAATCCACTTTGAGCAAGCCATACATACACTTCAATAAAGTAGACTTACCACTTCCGCTTTCTCCGATAATGGCTACAATAGTTCCCCTTTTGATAGAAAAGCTAATGTCCCGCACTCCCGACGCCTGTCCGGCCTGGTATTGTTTGCTAAGGTTATTTACACTGATGATCTGGTCTTCCACACATCAAAGATAAAAGAAAACATTCAGCTGCAGCCAGCGCACAAAGGTCTTTCCACAAAAAAAAGGTCCTGCAGCATAAATACTGCAGAACCCTGGTTTTATTGGTGTGTGTATGTTTAATTCAGACCTAGGGTAATGCCAAAAGACATATTCTTTAAGCCTTTCTGGGGTGCGCTGGCAAACATATCATTCATATAATATTTGGCAAATATGCCCAGCCCGCCATAGCCAAGCCTTACTGTGCCGCCGTAGCGAAAAGGCTCAAAATTATAATCATCCTTAAACTTTTCCTTGCCACGCTCATTGCTGATTTGTTTTACCTTACCATTCAGGAGAAAGCTCACTTCAGGGCCAAATACAAAGTAGAAACGCTTACCATTGTCGTTCTCTTTTGTACGGATCTCAAAATTCAGGGGAATGTGTACATAACTATTCGAAAACCTGTTTTTAGAAAACTGAATCGTATCTGTTATATAAGTTAATGCCGGTGTGTTGGGCTGCATAGTAATGTTCTTCTTCAACCTGATCAACGTCCAGTCAAAGCCGCCTGCTATATAGACCTTAAAATTAGCATTAAACCTGTAGCCAATCTGCAGTACATCAAATGAAACCGTACTCGTCTTACTTGCCCGGTAATCCAGGAATTCATTTTCCGGCGATAGCGTGAAGCTACCGTTATCGATCAGCTTGGAGAAGCCCAGGTCAAACCGGGTCAGCGTAACCCCTCCAACAAAACGGGCTTTGTTCTCTTTAGCGCGCTTCAAACTATCATCTCTGCTCCTGTCCCGCTCTATGGGCACCTCAACTCCATTTACCCATTTGAATCCCGGAGAAGCTTTTCTTCCGTTATAAGTGGTGGTATCCTGATTTTCATGATCGTTGCCAAAACCCAGGGATAATGTAAATTTTTTCTTTTTATTTACGGTGGTCCCGGTAGTATCATCCTCCTGAGCAAAGGCATTTTGAGCGAAAGCACCGGCAAGTCCGCCTACCATAAGTGCTGTTAATATCAGACGTTTCATATCTCGTGTGTATTGTGTTATTTATTTGTTCTCTTATTAAATTTTATAATTCCCAGGTTCAGCGATACCAGCGAGGAATTGTCATCATCGGTATCGAATTGTACGATCTTATTTTCTCTCTTGTCTACTTTATTTACCACAAAATTCACCAGGTCGCCAACATTTCTTATTCCTCTCCGCTCCTGTGATGCGTTATCCGGCACTTCATCAGACTCCTTACCTGTAGTCACATCAGCACTTGCCATCATCACTTCATTAGCAGGCTGCACGTCATTAGCAGGCACTTTCATTGCAGTCTGCCCCTCCTGCTGCTTATTAACAGGATGAATTATTTCTTCTGCAGGTTGCATAGCCGCAAGCTCATTTTTACTTTCTTTCTGATTAAGCCGCGGTGCGATCACCAATGGCGTACTTGTACTTACCCTGATGACCTCAGCGCGATTAACCGGTTCCGTGCCATCAGTTATCTGTTCCTCTGAGGACTCCGCCGGAACCTCCTTCATATCGGCGGTCAGCCCAGAAGCCTGCAACCTGATCTTTTCAGATCCGGGCGTAAATATCCAAATTGCTAACGTCAGCAGTACCACCGCCGCCGCAGACATCCAGTAGATAATCGTACCGCCTCTTTTAGGCTTCGGCTCCAAATCCTCAGCAATATTGTTCCATAACCCCGCAGATGGCAGAATTTCTGCATCTCCAAAGCGGTCCTTAAACAACTGATCAAATTCTTTATCCTGCATGTGTCGCATAATTTATGCCCTCCATTTTTATAATCTCTTCTCTTAATATCGCTCTTGCCCTCGAAAGCTGCGATTTACTTGCACCCTCAGTAATACCCAGCGCATCCGCTATTTCCTTATGAGAATATCCCTCAATGATATACATATTGAATACCAGTCTATACCCGTCGGCCAGTTTCTGGATCACCTTCATCAGATCCTGCATCCCGAGCCGGCTAAAGTCAAATCCGGTAGCCGGTTGCTCATATGCAGCTTCAATAGGAACAATATTCATCGCCTTCAGGTTTTTCCGGTAACTTTCAATCGCTGTATTTACCATAATCTTCCTGATCCAACCCTCAAAAGATCCATCACCCCTGTATTCTTTCACTTTTTGGAATACTTTAATATACCCCATTTGCAAGGTATCCTCAGCCTCCATTTTATCCTTCGCATACCGCATGCAAACAGCCATCATCTTACCGGAAGTTTGCTTATACAGCGCTTCCTGCATCTTTCGATGTCCAGCTTTGCAGCCTTCCAGCAGTTCATCTATACTATATTGCGTCAATTTCATAGTGTTTGGTATATAGAAGATGGAGCAGGCCCAAAAAAGGTTGCAAGCATTTTAAAAAAAAGTGTTTATTGTAAAAAAGAAAGAAGATTTCTCTGAAAGAGAAAGATATGGAAAACTTCCGGGCGAATTAACAGTCGTGTTTTTTTCTGTAATGCTTATACCATTTCACTGCGGCCATGATGACCACAGAAAAAACAATGAGGCCCAGAAGGCCATAGACCCAGTTTACCGCGCTTTTAAGAATTACAGTGAACACTATAGCCACCAGCAGCACCGTTGCCACCTCGTTCCATAAACGCAATCTGAAAGAGCTAATTTTAAATTTACCCTGTTTTAGCTGCTTCATGATACGCTGGCAGATAAAATGGTAAACCAGCAGTAAAACCACAAAGCAAAGTTTTACATGAAACCATGGCAATTGCAGCAGGGCCGGGTTAATGCATATCATCGTTACACCTGCAGATACTGTCAGTATCATTGCAGGTGTAGTGATGATGTACCAAAGTTTAGCTTCTATTTTTTCATACTCTTTCTGAAGAATAACACGTTCCAGCTCCGGACGGTCATTTGCCTCAGTATGATAAATGAACAAACGTACACTGTAAAACAATCCAGCCATCCAGCTTACAACAAAGATGATATGAACCGAAAGAACGTACAGGTAATATTGTGCCATTGTTCTTGTTAATATTTAAATTCCTTAATGGTCTCTATCGCAAATTTAACATTGTCGAAAGGGATGTCAGGCATAATGCCATGACCTAAGTTAAAGATAAAGCCCTGCTCCCCGCGCATGCGCTCAAACAATCTAAGGATCTCTCTTTTGATGACAGGTTTATCGGCATACAGAATATGCGGATCAAGATTACCCTGTACCGCGATACCAGCAGGCAAGCTGTTTTTAATGTTCAGCAGATCGGCGTTCCAGTCTACCGAGATCACATCAGGTTTAGCTTCCGCCATGATCGGCGCAAAAACCGAGCTGCCCTTACAGAATGAGATCACAGGAATGTCCTTACGGTTTAGCTTGGCGATGATCTCCTGAATGTAACGGTGAGAAAACTCCTGGTAATCATTCCATGAAAGCGCAAGTGCCCAGCTGTCAAAGATCTGTACCGCATTCACACCAGCGGCGATCTGCAGATTCAGGTAATCTGCCGTTACCGCAGCGATCTTGGCCAATAACTTATGTGCCAGCTCAGGCTGGTTGTGCATTAATAACTTTGTTGTTTTAAAATCTTTTGATGACCCCCCTTCAACCAGATAGCTCATAACAGTAAAAGGTGCTCCGGCAAATCCGATCAGGGGAATGCTGCCGTTCAGGCGCTGCTGGATAACCTTAATTGCATCAGCCACATACTGCAAACGATCCATCACATCAACCTCCAAAGCATCCACATCAGCAGCAGTACGAACAGGATTGGCAAACCTGGGCCCAACACCCTGCGTAAAGCTCAGATCACCGCCCATTGCTTCACCAGTTACCAATATATCAGAGAACAGGATGGCAGCGTCAATACCGAGCAGATCAACCGGCAACATCGTTACATCAGCAGCGATCTCCGGAGTCTTGCACATTTCAAGGAAAGAATACTTGTTTTTGATTTCCCAGTACTCGGGCATAAAACGACCTGCCTGGCGCATCATCCATACCGGCGGACGTTCTGTTTGCTTGGAGAATGCTGCGTCTAAAAATAAATTGTTCATCTAAATTCTAATTGGTTTATAAGCGGTTTGCTTCTATCTCTATTTTATTAATTATCTCTTGTGCTTTTGGCGTGCTCGCCATTTCCCTCGCTTTCGCGATATAAGTCCTGCTCCTTTCGCCATCCTTTTTCCTCAGGGCGAGGTTGGCCAGATGGATCATTACAAACGCCTTGTCATTTTTCCCGCCAAGCGGAAAACGGCTTGCGATCTGAAAGTGCTGCTCTGCAGCCTCATACTCCTCGCGTTTCAAGGCAATATTAGCCTTCATAAATTCATAATATCCACGTCTGTTGCGCGCCAGCCTGTCCGGATTAGGTACTTCTGCAAGCAAGCGCGTGGCCCTTTCATGATCGCCACTTTGAAAATACTTAGAAGCCATTACGATCGAACTGTGCTTAAAATGACTCCAGAGTACGAAAGCAAAAAACAGCCCCGCCAAAGCGGCCAGCTGTATCTGATCATAAAAAAGGCATGCAGCGGCGGCAGTTACAAACAATGCCATCAGTGCATACCTGCCCTTGTTATTGTACATTAATGAATATCAGTGAATTTATAGCCAACACCACGTATTGAGTGAAAATAAACCGGGTTTTTCTGATCCGGTTCAAAATACTTACGGAAGGTCAGGATAAAGTTATCAATTGTACGGGTCGATGGATAAACATCATAGTTCCATACGGTCTCCAGGATCTGCTCACGCGACACCGCTTCATTCTTGCGTTCGATCAGCAGCTTCAGCAGCATGGTTTCTTTCTTGGTCAACGGAACAATTACACCATCGTCCTGTTTCAGTTCGAATGAATTGAAGTAAATTGTTTTGTCACCGATTTTATAGGAGTTCAGTTCTTTAAGGTCATCTGCCTTCATGCTGCGTTTTACCAGGATACCAACCCTCAGGATAAGCTCCTCAAGATTAAACGGTTTTACAAGGTAATCGTCAGCACCCTTTTTCAATCCCAAAACGCGATCTTCACTTGTGTTTTTAGCGGTCAGAAAAAGAATAGGCACTTCTGTGTTTTCCAGGCGGATGGTTTCACATACCTGGAAGCCATCCATCTCCGGCAGCATTACATCCAGAATGATCAGGTTAAAGCGTTCTTCCTTGAATACTTTAAGCGCCGTTTTTCCGTCTTTTACAGCATGAACTTTATAGCCCTCAAGTTCAAGGTTTAATTTTATTGCGTCCAATAGATGGTCTTCATCCTCAACCAGTAATATTCTTAATTTCTGTGGCATATCAATTAAATGTTATTTCAAAAATTGCACCATGCGGTACGTTATCTTTAACGCTGATGTCCGCGTCATGACTTTGTAGAACTTCTTTAACAATAAACAGGCCTAAACCAGTTCCTTTCGATTTTCTGACATTCTCATCACCAACCCGGTAAAATTTGTCAAAAACAAGCATCTTTTCATGATCAGGTATGCCTGGCCCTTTATCAGACACCCTCAGAAAAGGATGGCCATCCTTATTTGTCAATTCTACTCCTACCTCCGCACAAGGGCCTGAATATTTAACTGCATTTTCCACAAGATTTGTCACTACCGATGATAGCGCGAACTGATCTCCCACTACTTTCACGCCCGGCTTTATCACCGGACTTATTACCTGTTCACATCCGCAGGAATGGATCTGCAAGCGGTCAGTTATCTTTGTAACCAGCTCGGAAAGGTCAAATTCCTCTTTAGGGAACGAATAAGAGCGGTTTTCAATTTTTGTTGCCAGCAGCATGTTTTCCACCAAATCGTCCAGGCGCTCAATATCTTTAAGTGAATTATTAAGCAAAGACGTCTGCCTTGCCTTATCCAGATCGCGTTTAACAATGGTCTGCAGAGACAGCTTGATCGCTGCCAGCGGCGATTTCAGTTCATGAGTCACCGAAAGCAGGAAATTTTGTTGCTGCTCCCTCAACCTGTCTTCCTTACTGATGGCGCGGTGTAAAAAATAAGCGCCAACACACAGCAGGAATAAAAAGACCGATCCTTCCCCCATAACCATTGCCATGCGATCCCGCTCCAGCTTAACCACCAGGGTCCCCCAGGAAATGAGCTGCACCAGAGAATACAGCAAAAGGAAGTAAAATATGATGATCGATTTTTTCAAAATTATGCGCTTAATCCTATAAATATACCCATTAATTATTTATTCCTGAAAACCACATCAAGGCTGTCAAAAATTGCCCTTTTGGCCTTTTCCAGTTCTATTTTGGTGTGTGCAGCAGATACAAAACCTACCTCATATCCCGAAGGGCCAAGGTAAATACCCCTGTTCAGCAGCTCCCTGTGCATCATTTTAAATTTCTCCATGCTGTCCGGATCTATATCTTCCGCAGTCTGGATCTTGTCCCTATCGGTAAAGGCAATCCAGAAGATAGAACCCACATGAAACACCTTTAGCCTATAATTTCTCGCTGTAGCGAATCTTTGGATGCTCTCCGCAAATTCCGTTGCCTTAGCATTCAGCTCCTTATAAAAACCCGAACGCAGCAATTCCGTAAGCTGAGCTATTCCGGCAGCCATTGCCACAGGATTACCCGATAAAGTACCTGCCTGATAAACACCACCGTCCGGAGAAATATGGGCCATGATTTCTGCAGAAGCGCCATACATTCCTACAGGCAATCCACCACCAATAATTTTACCATAGGTAACTATGTCAGGTTTAATGTCATAATGTCCGGCCGCACCCTCGAAGCCCAGCCTGAAACCAGTGATCACCTCATCGAAGATCAGCAGTGCCTGATTGTCATTGCAGATCTTTTGAAGAAACTGAACATACTCAACATCCTGCATCAGCAATCCGTTATTTGCAGGTATTCCTTCGATGATTACAGCGGCTATCTGACCTTGAAACTGAGCAAAAGCCTGCTCTACAGCCGCAGTATCGTTCAAAGGAACTACTATCGTCTCTTCCGCAAAAGATTTAGGAACCCCTGCAGAAGAAGTCTCACCAAAAGTCACCAATCCCGAACCGGCCTTAACCAGCAATGAATCACTATGGCCGTGATAACAGCCTTCAAACTTGATGATCTTATCTTTACCGGTATAACCGCGCGCCAGTCTTATCGCCGACATCACCGCTTCAGTACCTGAACTCGTAAACCTGATCTTTTCAACAAACCTGTTATTTTTAATAATCAGTTCAGCCAGTTCATTTTCCAGTGCGGTCGGCGCACCAAAACTCATCCCGTTCTGCATTGCCTCAGCTACTTTCTCACGCACTTTCGCATGGTTGTGACCCAAGATCAGCGGGCCCCAGCTTCCGCAAAAATCGATAAACTGATTGCCATCCGCATCCCACACAAAACAACCGTCACCTTTCTGTATAAACAAAGGAGTTCCGTAAACCGACTTAAAAGCCCTCACAGGGGAATTGACACCACCAGGAAAATATTTTTTAGCTTTCGCGTACAGTTCCGCTGACTTTTCTCTCGAAATATCTGGCTTACTTCCCGTATTTACCGGCAGTTCACCTTCATTTCCCGAAAACATTTTTTTTAATGACTCCAACATATTACAACCAGTTCTTTTCTACAATATCTCTTATATGGTACGTGGTAATGATACTTGCACCCGCACGCGCAAAGGCATGCATGGTCTCCATCACCACTTTCTGTTCATCTATCCAACCCTTTTCCGCCGCCGCCTTGATCATGGAGTATTCTCCTGATACATTATAGCAGGCAATAGGCACATCAGTATGCTGCTTCAGGTTATGGATCACATCCAGATAAGCCAGGGCTGGCTTAACCATCAGCACATCCGCACCTTCACTTTCATCCAGTAAAGCCTCCCTCAGGGCCTCTCCGCCATTTCTGAAATCCATCTGGTAGGATTTCCTGTCGCCCTTACTTGGCGCACAATCGGCCGCTTCCCTGAAAGGGCCATAATAGGCAGAGGCAAACTTAGTCGCATGGCTCATGATCGCCGTATTCTCAAAGCCTGCTCCATCCAGCACACTTCGCATCACCCCTACCCTGCCATCCATCATATCCGATGGCGCCAGCATATCCGCACCAGCCTGCGCATGGGTTAGTCCCATTCTGGAGATCAGTTCCACAGTAGCGTCATTCTGCACATAATCATTTTCCATAATACCACAATGCCCGTGTGTAGTATAAGAACACACACAAACATCAGTTACTACATAAAGATCATCACCAAAATTACTTTTCAGCAGGCGAACAGCAGAAGGCACCAGTGAATGGTCATGATAAGCAGATTTCGCATCCTCACTTTTCTCATCACCGACACCAAAAAGCATAATTTTATTTATGCCCAGCTTCAAGCCCTTTTCAACATCCCTGATCAGTGTATCTTCAGAAAAATGACTGATCCCCGGCATAGCATCCAGGGCATGAACTACATTTTTACCCGGCACTACAAAGTACGGATATATGAACATGTCTTTAGACAACCTCGTTTCAGCTATCATCTCCCTTACCAAAGGGTTCTTTCTCAGTCTGCGCGGACGGTGTAACATATGCTATTTATTTATAATGCTGCACAAAGCAGTCTATTTTATATCGATTCCGAATACAGCTTCGGCAAGCCCGATTTCGTCAGGAGAATATGGAAGTGCGTAACTAACACCCATCTCATCAAATTTCTTGCCTGTAGAATTTCCAATTGCGATCACCTGTTGTCCCGGATCCAGTAAATTATCAGCGAAATACGCATCTACATTACTCGGGCTCGTAAAGATCAGAATATCGGCATAGGTCTGGTCAATCTCATCTTCTACCACAGTTTCATAAATCGGCAGGTCTATTACTTTAGTATCTGCTTTCAGCGATTTCTGAATACTCTGCAAAGAATCCTGTGCCCTTGGAAATAATACGGTCATGCCGGTCGCCAGTTCAGCAAAAGCCTCGGCAACTTCAGTGATGTCACCGCTTTCGCCGACAAAATCAGCAGGATGCCCTTGTTTGCGCAACGAATCTTCAGATCCCCTGCCCACAACACCAAACTTTACTTTTTTAGACAAGACAGGATTCAGCTTAAAAAAATACTCTACGGCATTTCTGCTGCTGAAAAAGATCCAGTCAATGTTTTTAAGGTAAAAAGGATCCAGTACGTTTACGATCGGAAAGGTTTTGATCAGCGATCTGCCTTCGATCTGAATTCCGTGTTTCTCCAGTGCTTTTCTAAAATAGTTATTTTCGCCGATCTCTCTGGAAATAAACACCGATGAAGGCTTTTTCCGGTCGGCGGCAAACTTACTTACAATCTTTTCAGCAAGGCCGTCCAGGCTATCAACCCTTAAGAACAAGCGATCAGGAAAATCCTCATCCGTCTCAGCCTTAGAAGTCCAGACCTCATACTTACCGTCTTCCTTTTTGCAATAACAGCCCAGGGGCATATGGCAACCGCCCTCAAACAAATTCAGCACCCGACGCTCCACAGCAATCTCCTCAGCCGTTTCAGCGTGATTGATCTGCTCAAGCAAAGCAGCAAGTTCTGTATCATTTTCCCTGATCTGTATCGCAAGCGCACCCTGTGCAGGAGCCGGAACGATCTCAACAGGATCAATTACCTCTACATGAAATTCCGAAAGATCTATATTCAAGCGGTTCACACCAGCCTTTGCAATCATGATCGCATCATAATCCTCATCCCTCAGTTTACCGATCCGGGTAGGCACGTTGCCCCTCAAATCTTCAATATTCAGATCAGGACGCAGGGCCAGCAACTGGGCTTTGCGCCTGTTGGATGAAGTCCCCACCATAGCACCGGTTTTCAAAGAAAGATTTTGTGTCTCATCCACACAATCCTTAAGGATCAGCAACAGTTCTGCAGGATCCTCACGTTCAGTTACCGCCGCAATGGTCAGACCCTCTGGGTGTACAGTTGGCAGATCCTTATGAGAATGAACCGCAATATCAATCGTACCACCCAAAAGTTCTTCTTCCAGTTCCTTGGTAAAAAAACCTTTGCCTTCAAGTTTATCCAGTCGTAAATTTAAAATTTTGTCGCCCTGCGTTTTGATGATCTTGAGTTCGGCTTCCGCACCGATACCCGCAAGTTTATCTTTAATGAAGTTGGCTTGCCATAAAGCCAGGTCGCTGCCTCTCGTACCTATAGTAAGTCTTTTCACGTTGATGGTATTTTTTTCGCAAATCTAGCTATTCTTTACCAATATCTCCTTTGCCATAACCATCGGTACACTGATGTATTTCTTTTCCATGTAATTCATTACACGTTCCAGTACCATCCTCGAGTTTTCATCCAGGTTATTAATTTCGTCGGCAAAGACACCATTGATTGCAGTCTGCTTAATTTCTTTGATCTTTTGAGGAACAACGCTCATAGCGATCTCAATTTCCCGCTGGCGCAAAACCAGTTCAAAATCTTTGATATTTTCTTCTATAATGTGCTCGGCATTTACCAGCTCATCATAGCGTTCCTGAATATTTTTACGTGCGATCTCTTTCAAAGACTCCACCTCAATAAAATGTACAGGAAAGTTCTCCGGAACTCCTGAAGCCGTATCATTAGGTACAGCCAGATCCACGATCACTTTTTTACCGGTATCACCATTCAGCAGCTTTTTATAAATTTCTTCTGTAATGATCGGCTCTGTAGCACCGGTACAGGTAATGATGACATCAAAACCGTCTTTGTAATTTTCTAATTCTGAGAGTGGGTAAGCAGTACCGTTGAGGTCTTTTGCCAGCACCTGTGCATTTGCCAGGCTTCTGTTGAACACAGAGAAATTGGAGTATTTATGTTTTTTAAGGTATTGCGCAAGGAGTTTATTGGTTTCTCCGGCACCGATGATCAGGAGTCTCGCTTCACTCGAACACATCTTGAGATCTCGGAGCTTGCGGTAAGCAAGAGAGACAATAGAGACGGGGTTCTTGGAGATATTGG
>DATFQH010000200.1:0-5718 GCA_035264385.1 Pedobacter sp. | reverse complement strand
TGAAATACCGGTTTCGGAGCGTAAAAGGAACTTCTTCCCTTATCCTTTTACGGAGCGGGACAATAATCCAAATACTCCGCAGGATCCGGCGTTTTAAGCCATCTGATCCTGTAAAAGAAAAGGAGGCCATTTGGCCTCCTTTTCTTTTACAGGATTTCTAAGGTCCTGACTTTGTAGGTAGTTAATGCAGGGTCACCGGGACTGAGTTCTGTTACGAGGTAGTGTATATTTTCAAGAGTGGCTACTTTTAGTCTCAGGGAGATATCCAGTTTTTCTGAGATGCAAAGTATGGCAGTTCTTTTTGAAGAGTTGAGCATTGTTTTTTTGAGCTGATTGATCTCCCAGTCTGTATCTGTAAGCCCGTCTGTGGGGTGAAGCGCACTCGTGCCCAGCAGGCAGAGGTCCGGGCTGATCTCTGAAAGCTGATTGATCACGTGGCCTCCATAAGTTACCTGTGAATTTTTGGAGAACAGGCCCCCGATAAGGATCACCTCTATCTTAGCGTATTTGGCCAGTTCTATGGCTACGAACGGACTGATGGTAAAGAAAGTAGCGTGCAGATTTTCTGGAAGCTGTTTGGCTAATTCTATAATGGTAGTTCCGCCGCCGGTGAGGACAACCATGCCGTCTTTGATGAGTGATATGGCTTTCCTGGCGATCGCAATTTTGGCATCCTTGGCGTATACCGCGCTGTCATCAAATGAAGACTGGTAAGACTTGGAAAGTGCACCGCCATGGACCTTGAAAAGCTGATTGGCATCAAAAAGTTCCTGCAGATCACGCCTGATGGTATCTTCAGAAACGTTGAGTAGCTGAACGAGATCAGAAGTTAGTACGCGGTTGTGCAGGTTGATCTGACGCATTATGAAATCATGGCGTTCCTTTTTGAGCATCGGTTTAATTTTTGGCTAAAGTAAATAAAATCCGTTTCAAATAGGATATGCATGTTTTTGCGGGTTTGTGCAATGTTGATTGTGAATTAACATAAAAATACTGCATTATATTGCAAAATAATGGAAAAAGTTTATGATATTTACTAGAGGTTAGATATTTATGCGTTTAATTGCGTGTTTATATTCCTGCTTACTAACGAAACTCAACTTAAATTTTAACCAAAAACTATTGTTCATGAAAAAAAGACTACTCATGGTTTTTTTGGGTACATTTCTTTTAACCGCTCAGGTTATTGCCCAGCAGATAACAATCACAGGTAAGGTAACGGATTCAGAAAATGGACTGCCGTTACCTGGTGTTTCTGTAAAAATGAAAGGCGCGCCGATTGGCGCCCAAACTAATGCTGCGGGGGTCTACAGTATTAAGGCTGACCCAAGGGCCATTTTAATTTTTAGTTATATCGGTTACATCACTCAGGAAAAATCTGCAGCAGGGGCGGCTACGCTGAATATCGTTCTGGCTCCGGATGCCAAGGCTTTGAACGAGGTGGTTGTAACGGCATTTAACATTGCTCAGGATAGGAAGAGCATCAATTATGCTTTTCAAAATGTCAAATCAAAAGACATTGAGGAATCAAGACAACAGAACATTGTAAATGCACTTCAGGGCAAAATCGCTGGAGCTGTCATCACGAGTTCAGGTGGTGGTCCTGGTGAAGGTGCGTCTATTGTTCTTAGGGGTGGAAGTTCGTTAGATGGAGATAACCAGCCCTTGTTTGTTGTGGATGGAATTGCGCTGGACAATAGCTCATTTGTTGAATCTACGTCTCCGGGGGCTGGTAGTTCGTTTAATGGCCTTTTGGGAAGAAGTCTTGGTACACCCAACAGGGCCTCGGATATTAATCCTGAGGATATAGAAAGTGTGACGGTACTAAAAGGGCCTGCTGCTGCGGCTCTTTATGGTGTTAAGGCAGGGAATGGTGCAATTATCATCACTACGAAAAAGGGGAAAACCGGCTCAACCAGTGTAGTGTATAATAATATTTTTTCCTGGGACAATGTGATGAGGCTTCCGGAGACGCAATCAAAATTTAAGCAAGGGACAGGAGGTGTTTATGCGCCTACCAGCCGCGATTCTTATGGATCTGAGTTTTTGCCCGGAGAAACGATCTATGATAATTTGGGTGAGTTCTTTGTGACGGGGAAGGCACAGACGCACAATTTGAGTGTGTCGGGAGGATCTGATAAATATACATTTAGATTTTCTGCGTCTCACGCCGACCAGAATGGTGTTGTTCCTAAGACAGAATACGGTAAAACCTCGTTGAGGTTGGCCGGAAGTGCTATTGCAAGTGACAAATTTACGGTAACGGGGTCGGCTAACTATGTAAGGACGACAGGCAGGAGGCCGCTTCAGGGTCCGGGTTTGTTTGGCGGTTCAGGAGGTTTCCTTGTGAGTATTTTTAACTGGCCTAAGAA
The DNA here is from genome assembly GCA_035264385.1 of Pedobacter sp. Lineage (GTDB taxonomy): Bacteria > Bacteroidota > Bacteroidia > Sphingobacteriales > Sphingobacteriaceae > Pedobacter. The sequence goes on along the minus strand of DATFQH010000200.1, from coordinate 3,346 downwards.
TGATAACATGAAGGATTATCTGAGTCCTGACGGCACCAGGAGGAGATTGCTTGCCAGTGTTACCGGAGATATCGACAATCCTTATTTTACCATAGACAAAAATCCGCAAACAGATGCGAATGATCGTTTTTTGGGAACGGCGGGTATTGAGTATAAGCCCCTGGACTGGTTGAAAGTAAATTATACGGTTGGTACCGATCTTTACACAGAGAGAAATCAGAGTGTTCGTGCTGTTGGTACGTCTTTGCCGAATAACCAAAATGGGGGAATCGGGCAAACTGTCAACTCTTTTCAAAGTTTGACTTCCAATTTAATCGTTACGGCGGAAAAGAGTTTTGGAGATTTTTCTACATCACTGGTGCTTGGAAATGCAGTTGATCAGGTTAAATTTAATACCATTGATGTGCTGGGGTTAATATTTCAAAATCCTGATTTTATAAGTATCAATAATACGGTAAACCGGAGTCTGGTTCAAAGGAACTCAACCAAGAGAATTATAGGCGCTTTTGGTAGTTTTAATGCAGACTGGAAGAAAACAGTGTTTTTTAATATTACCGGACGTAATGACTGGTCGTCTACACTTCCTGTAAAAAATCGTTCATTCTTTTACCCTTCTGTAAGTTTGGGCTATGAATTTACCAAGACATTAAACCTGGAAGCTGATAGTTGGTTAAGTTATGGAAAGATCAGGGTTTCCTACGCAGATGTAGGTAAGGATACTGCTCCATACAGAATCGAATCGCCTTTACAGGCCAATACTTTCGTCGGGGGTGGTTTTAGGTACGGCTTTTTTGGTAATAATCCTGAACTCAAGCCTGAAACCAGAAGATCTTATGAGGTTGGACTGGATCTGCAGTTCCTTAAAGAAAGGATCAGGTTAGACGCGACATTTTATCGTGATAAAACTATTGATCAAATCATCGCGCCCAGAGTTAGCCAGGCAACAGGCTTTATTTTGCAATACATTAATGGAGGCTCTGTGCAAAATCAAGGGATAGAACTGATGCTTTCAGGTACGCCGGTCAGAGGGAAAGATTTTGGCTGGGATGTGAACTTTAATTTTGCAAGAAACGTGAATGAGGTGCTGGCGCTTCCTTATCCGTTAACAATCCTTAGGAATTCTGATGCCTCTATTATTAATGTTGCGGAGGGTGCATCTTATCCTGGTAAATCGTTGACATCAATCAGTGCGACGGATTATATCAGGGATCCGGAAGGAAGAATTATCGTTGATGCAAATGGATATCCTACTTTTAATACCTTATTCTCTTATGGCGGAGATCGTGCGCCGAAGTTCACTTTGGGATTAAATAATACGTTTCGATATAAAAATGCCGAACTGAGTTTCCTTGTAGACATCAGAAAGGGCGGGGATGTGATCAACGGAAATGAATGGGAACTGGTAAGGTCCGGCCTCAGTAAGCAGACTGAAGAACGTGGCAAGCAGGTTGTTTTTGATGGGGTTGTAAAAAATGCTGATGGTAGTTTTAGTAAGAACACTAAGGCGGTCGAGCTGACACAGGGCTATTTTGAAAATAACCTGGCTGCTGTAGGCACTGCTTTTATAGAAGATGGGTCTTGGATTCGCTTGAGAACAGTTACATTGAATTACAATCTTTCAAAAAAATATACGCCAAAAGTGTTTTCTAATGTAAATATTTTCATAACGGGGCGTAATCTTGTTTTACTGACCAATTATTCTGGAATAGATCCTGAAGTGGGCGTTTCGGGTGCAGGCGTTCGGGGGGGAGGTTCTGCTGGTTTAGATTATGGTGGTGTACCAAGCCGCAGGGGTTTTGACTTGGGTTTAAAGGTTGGATTTTAGTTAATTGTGAATTATGAAAAGATTTATCATACTTATAGTTTCAGTCGTTTCCATATTTGGAATTTCGGCTTGTAATAAGGATTTTTTGGATGTTAATACGGATCCTAATAATCCTACGGCAACAACACCTAATTTTTTGTTGCCAAGCATCATAGCAAATGGATTTGCCATGCAAGGTTTCGAATCCTATCAGCTCACCGGGTTATTTACTCAAAATGTTGGCAGGAGGGGCGCGCCAAATAGCGGGGTAGAGCAATATTTTCTTGCGCCTAATGTAAGGCCCTTTCAGGACACTTATCAAATTGTCGGAGCTAATATTCCGCCAATGATAGACATTGCGCAAAAAGAAAGTTCTGCCTATTACGTCGGTGCCGGAAAAGTAATGTTTGCTTTAATCCTGGCACATGCGACTGATTTGCTGGGCGATATCCCTTATACAGAAGCTTTTCAGCCTGCATTGACCATATCCCCCAAATACGACAGGCAGGAGGATATTTATGCGGCTGTAAACAAGCTGCTGGATGAAGGGATTGCAGAATTTGAAAAGCCGGTGAGCAGTAACAGCCGCCCGTTTTACTCAACAGTGCCGAGCGTGAGCGGTGATATTTTGTATAAGGGGATAACTTCAAACTGGATTAAGCTGGCCTATTCGCTTAAAGCCAGGCAGGCCAACCACCTGACCAAGAAATCTAGCTATGATCCCAATGTGGTTCTGGGTTATATTGACAAGGCGATAAAGGATAACGCAGAGGATGCGCAGCTGCAATATCAGGCAGTTACAAGTACTATATTGAATTCGACGAATGTATTAGGGCCAACCAGAAATAACATGGGAACACTAACGTTTGGAAGGTATTTTATTGAAATGTTGAACGGTAAAAACCTTCTTGGTGACGAAGCGCTGCCTGATGATCCGAGGCTGCTGGTGATGGCAACAGCAACAAGTACCGGAACGCAGCCAGGAGCTAATAATGCTCAGGCGCTTCCGCCTAATGTCGTATCTGATTTCTATAACACATGGTATGGTAATGATCTTGGCTTATTACTTGTTTTAACGAATGCGGAGGTTCGTTTTATAGAAGCGGAGGCTGCCTTTAGGGCCGGTGCCGCAACAAGACAGAGAGCCTTTGACGCTTATAAAGCTGGCATCACAGCTCATATGAATAAAATCGGGGTACTTCCGGGTCTGAGAGACGAGTACCTGGCTTCTGCTGCAGTTGCTCAGAGTGCGGATGCTTTGACGTTAAAGCACATAATGGAACAAAAATATATTGCACTATTTATGAACCCGGAGAGCTGGGTTGATATGAGACGGTTAGATTATGACGAGAATATATATCCCGGGTTTTATTATCCTTTGGGAGCAAACCCTAATGCCCGGAGTGAGTACCCGCAAAGGACCTTGTATCCTTTAACTGAGATTCAGTTGAATCCTGCAGAAGTAGAAAAACAAGGAGGTAATGCACAGGATTATTTTCTTAAACCATTGTGGTGGAACATTCAATAAATTAACAGATCATG
>DATFQH010000199.1:0-2975 GCA_035264385.1 Pedobacter sp. | reverse complement strand
TGTGTTCGGGATCCAGTCCATTCTTGGAATATAATTCTGCACCTGGTCACCCGGGATCTGCAGCCAGTTTGTTTTCGCAGTAGCAATGTCTACGATGCCGACTTTGCAGGATGAAGGATCCTGACCAACCTTAGGATACTCAACAGGAACAGTGTATGAATAGATAGAATCGGTGTTGTTGATCATCAGAAAGTTTTTGATTTTTGTAGCGTCTATTTGCCAGTAAGCAACCGATTTTCCGTCAGGACTCCACCGGAAACCGTCCCTGCAGTCAAATTCCTCTTCGTATACCCAGTCAAAAGTACCATTGATCAACCGATCTGTACCATCAGTGGTCAGTGCTTTAGCCGTTTGTGTAGCCAGATCTTCGACGTAAAGGTTGTGCTTGCTCACATAAGCAACCTTAGCTCCATCTGGAGAAAACTTAGCGAACATCAAAGATGAGGCAGGTTTATCCTTACCTATCTGTGTAATCTGATTGGTTTTCAAATCAACTACAAAATAGTCACCCCTGGTTTCATAACGCCACACCTTTTTACTGTTGGTGTATAACAATACTTTAGTCCCGTCTTCTGATAGCTGAAAATCTTTAAAATCATTTAATCCCGATTTTCCGTTTCCATATAGAAGACTACGGCTCAGAACTGTTTTCCTGTCATTAGCAGGAAGCGTTATAGAGACCAGCTCACCACCGGAATTTTCATAATAAGCGTTGCCATCTTTTGTCCATTTGATATCCTGTGCACTGGTCTGAACAGACACAACTGTAAGCAGGATCATTGCCAGTTTAAAAACGATTTTTCTGAAGTTCATCTTTTATAATTCTATAAATTGCTGATATACGGTTTGAAGGTATGCTTTAGCGTTCTCAAGCAGGTCAGCGGTTTCCATTATGTCTTTTGCATTACTGTTGTACAACACCATTTTACCGACATTGTCAAAAGTAACACATTGTTTGTTATTGATAAAGCCCATTCCGTTATCCCAGCTAAAAAAAGCAAAATCCTTATTGTAAGGATTGAGCAGATTTTTGCTCCATTTGAAGTCCTTTGCAGGAATGCCGAGCTGAACCAGAAGTGTGGCCGCCACATCTGCCTGGCTGCCCGTATCATTGAACTTTGTTCCTCTATATTCATCTCTGATGACATCACCGTAGAATAACAGCGGTACGTGATAACGCTGAGGCACGAATACATCAACACGTCCTTTTGGTTCTACATGTCCGTGGTCTGCGATAAATATAAACAGTGTGTTTTTATACCATTTCTGTTTACGTGCCTTGCCTAAAAAATCATTAATGCAGGAATCTGTATAGTAAGCTGTGCTTTTGAATTTAGCTTTAACATCTGCGGAACCAAACTTAGGTGTACCCGGAACCACAAAAGGCTCATGATTGGTTAAGGTAAGAGTTGTTGAAAAAAAAGGCTGCTGTTCTTTGTTCAGGTCTTCAATTTCCCGGTTAAAGACATCCTCATCAAACTGCCCCCATGGAGATTTGCCCTCGGTTTTAAAATCATTCCTGTCTACCAGCTTTTCATAGTCATGACTCAGTATAAACGCTTTATAATTATCAAATTCAGACTCACCACCATAAAAAAAAGAAGTGTTATATCCATTTTTAAATAAAGATCTTGAGATACCCGGAAGTTTCTGCAATTTCTCCGGCCATTTTACAATGCTCCCGGCTGCGAGCGTAGGATGGCCTGCAAGTGTGGCCATCAAACCCTTATCCGTACGGCTGCCAGAAGAATAAATATTACTAAATAAAACACCTTTATTAACGAGTGTATCAAAATTCGGAGTAATTCCATCTTCATTACCAAGAGTTTTGGTTAGGTCAGCTGTAAAGCTTTCAATAATTACCAGTACAACGTTAGGTCTGGAGTTTTTAAGTATCTGTATGGTCGTGTCTTTTTCAGGCGTATATAAATTTTTCACATACCGATCAGCCTGTTCCTTGCTTAAATATAGATATGGATTGCTACTTGTCTTTCTGGCGGCAAGTGCACTTGACAGCAGATTCCATTCAGTATTTACGGCAGCATGGTTCAGTACCTGTTCCTGAGAGAAATAAGCCATACTCTGATTGATGGGAGAACCACCCAATCCACCTCTGATTAATAAAAAGACGCCGCCGAGCAAAACTGGTAATACAAGCACTCTGAGCCAGATAGAACTGGGTTCGAAGAATAATTTTCTCTGTACAATTCTGCGCTGAATCACAAAACCAAGTACAATCAGTAGCGCAAGCAGAGATGCAGTAAGCGCAATAGGAGAAGATGCGCTGGAGGCAAGCGCCTCATTTGGTGTTGAAATAGCGAAGCCAACCGCTTTAGCATTGATCTTGCTTCCCCATTCGCGATAAATGTTAAAATTAATTACAGAAATGATGCTGAAAAGAACAATCAGAATCTTATTGTAAACCGAAAGCCATTTCAGTTCCACAAATTTTCTTCCACTAAGCATCCAGTAAAAATAACTAAGCAGCGGAATGACTATAATATATGCCGTCATGGAAAGATCCAATGGAATGGCATGATAAAACGTAGCCACAGACTCCTTAAAAGGAACTGTGGCAAGCTTTTTTGAATTGACCAGTAAGAATGTAAGGCGGTCTATAAAGAAAAATAACAGCCAGAACAGAAAATATCTTAAAAAAAATAACAAGCTTTTAAGCATTCCCGCAGTTTATTGACCACCACCCTGCATTGCTTTCAATTCGGCCATGGTCTTTACTTCATAACCGCCGGGCACTTCCAGAGATAAAGGAGTGATCTTTTCTTCCTTTATACCTTTGAGGGTAAGCGTAGATTTTACACCATTCTGAAACATGGTAAATTTAACCAATGTGCCTTTTACATCTTTAAAATCATCTTCTTTATAACCCTCAGGCAATTCTATATCCGTACTGGCCCATAACTCATAAGCAGCACCTTTGTCATCCTTGTAAGTATATTTTTCAGCATTATAAATTC
>DATFQH010000198.1:0-3628 GCA_035264385.1 Pedobacter sp. | reverse complement strand
CCATGGCAGCGATGATACTAATCGCTTTTGCCTCACCGATTCCATTAAAAGACGTCAGCTGAGCCACCGAAAGTTCACTAAAGGCAGCAAGGTCATTATTCACGCTTTTCAGGATCCGCTCAGCCAGGCCAACTGCAGTTTCACCTCTGGTCCCGGCTCCGATCAAAATCGCCAGCAGCTCAGCCTCTGATAGCGCCTGGCTCCCACTGGCCAGAAGTTTTTCACGCGGACGTTCCTCTGGGTCCCAGCTTTTGATCCCTCCCGAACAATACGGTTCACCGGACTCCTTTTTATGAGCGATACTGGTAAAAAGCATCGAGAAAGACTCAATGAAAAAATGGAAGTCATCCTCGAAGACCACAACGCTCGATTTTTTAAAGGTCCCGTCAGCCAGCCGGTCACTGCGGGTGATTTTGATGTAGTTGTTGTTACTGGCCGCTCGTTTGAAATCAATGAAATAATTTCGATTTCCGGAGCTAAAAGATTCTGATTCAAGAGCTGGAGTTTTCATAGCAAATAATTTTAGCCAAAGCTTTGAAACATCCAGACCACGACACGGAAATTACCCGTGTAAACCCGTTTTTACACGGGTAGCAAAAAAATAACCCGAGATGAATTACCATCGAACCGCAAAAATTACATAGTTTAGTCCAGATACCATTCAAAGAATTTCTATGGAAAATGAAATAGAATCCAGGCGATTGCCACAACGCTGCGTGGACTGCGGTCAGCCAGTCTCGGGGCGGATTGACAAGAAATTCTGTGACGATAGCTGCCGCACACATTTCAACAACCTGAAAAAACAGCAAAAGCAGACAGCAAAACCAGTATTCTTAAAGAACATCCAAAAGATTCTAATCAGGAACTATGAGATCCTGAAAAAAGCGAATACAACGCTCACTACAAAAATCAGCCGAAACAAACTGCAACAACTGGGCTTTAATTTCAGATACCTTACCAGTATACATACTACCGCCAAAGGAGACACCTACCGTTTCTGTTTTGACCAGGGCTACCTGGAACTTAAAGACGGAATGGTACTGCTGGTTGTACAAGCCAGCCAGGTCCAATAGATAAATCGAACCATAAAAAACCAAAGCATGCGCATAACCATCGAAATCAACCTCAGCCAGATTCAGGACAAACAAATGCCCGAAGAGACGCGGCTATTCGACAAACTCATTGATCATCTTTATGACTTTACCATCGACCAGGCGGCTGTAGTGGATACTGTTCACATCACCCAGTTAAATGGAGTAGCTACCAGTGAAGATTGAACCGGTAGCTGGTCCCAAATACCAAAAAGATAAAGGCTTTCACTGAAATGTGTAGTTTATGCCTGTTAAAGTCGATAGCGTCACTGTTGGCTGATTTGGTATTTCACGCTTGTGAGAAAATACCAATTTGAAATCTTAGCGCATTAAAAAGGCGCAAAACGAATTTTGCGCCTCTTGAGGCGGTTATTAATTTAATTTAGTTACTTCTTGATACATAAAACTCACCCTCAGTGACAGTCACAGGGTTGGAACCATCTTCCTTTTCTGTAGCATATCCCGAGAAAGTGCCTTTATAATACTTGTCATTAAGGGTTGTTAACTTGATTTTCACGTTGGTATTAAAGCCAAACCAAACACCGCCCTCGAAGGTATCATCTGCGGTTGCAACCTGAAACTGGAGAGCTCCCTTGTTGTTGTTTTCGAATTCTTTGGAATCGTATTGTTTGCCCTCAGAGATTGCAGCCGGATAATAAACTCCAATTCCTATTCCTGGATATACTGAGCCTTTTTTACTTCTTCCAACCAGGGTAAAAGTATACACTTGCTGATCGTAAGAGATGTAGCCCGGCTTTCCGCCCATGATCCCGCCCATAAGATCCATGTCCTTTTCAGTAAAGATGACCGGTTTTCCGTTTACTTTGAATTTGATATAATAATCTGATTGCTCTTCCTCTGGATCTTCTTTGTCTTTTTTAGAACATGAGGCGATTGTGAGGATGCACAATGCGAAAATGATCAACACGGCGGCGTTGTAAAGTAAAGATTTTTTTTTCATACGTTAATTTGTTAAGTTGTGGACAGCAAGGCAAAGACGGCTGAATTCTTATTCATTCAGCATTCCAAAGTCCCAGGTCCTCCGGTTTATAGTTTTTATTTATCTGTTTGCAGTATGGACAACAAGTAAACGCTCAGTAGTACCTAACTCAGCGGTCCCGTTCATTTCCGATAAAACCGTTAGCAGCTCATTATGGCGTTCCAATAGCGTAATGTATTTTGACTGCCATTCCTCATTGACCACTGTTTTAGCAGGTTTAATCCCTACGTGTTTGGGGACTTGCAATTTTTTTGGATTTTCGGTAATTTGATCCAACTGCCATTCTGATAATTCGGGAAAGTCCTGGGAGAAATCATAACCGATTGCTTTACCTACCATAAGGATATTGGAAGGCTTGACGTATCGTTGATTAAACCAGTTATAAATGGATCTGCGATTTACATGCGTATAGTTCGCAATCTCGGTGATCGAATAGCCATTCCTGCGAATGACCCTTTCAATAAGTTGTCCTTGATGTAAAATTGTTTGCATAGAGCGTTATTTTGTATTGTTTATGATATTGGTTATACGTGCATTATTGACCTCATTGTGTGAATTTTTTTCCCTTTTCCTCCAAGCAATCAAACCGATTAAAACCAACTATGGCTATTATATAGGCTTATGCTATACTTAATTGCAATAATAAATCCACAAATTTTTCCATCCGGTATTTGATATCAAACTCAGTTATTTTTTAAAGTGAATAATACGGCATGATATCGGGATTAATTCCTCTTCAATGTATTGAACGGGTTCCAGAACAAATGAAAACAGTAGTTTTTAAGTAAGTCCAAGGTTAAGAGTGTCTTTTACTGCTAAAGCTTGCCATTGAAGCAAAGCAAAATGTAAGGAAGCGTAAAAAGAGAAAGGTTAACCTTTTGCAGCATGTTGCCACGGAGACCATTTCTGCTCTCTTTTGGTATGTAACCTATGTTAAGTTTTAGTGGTCTAAACTAGTAGCGTGATTTTAGGCATGGCACTTTTCGTTGCCTGGCGAACAGCGTAAAATCGGTATCGTAGGTAAGTATGTGACTGGATACGATAGCTTTTTGTCTAGAACATGCTTATTGCGGGGAGGTCAGGCGATCGCGGGGTCTTAGCCTAGCTGGTAAAGCTGTTTGATCGTAATAAATTAGAACAAAGCGGAGAATTCCGCATGTTAATTTATATAAATAAAATATGAGAATATCAGAACAATGAGTTTGTTAGCCATGGTGCTACTTGCAATAGGTGACATCTACGCCCAAAACACAGTTGCCCAGGATAGGCTCCAGAAATTAGCTATCGATTTTGTACGCGCACACAATTCGGGAGATACTGCCCAATACCATCATTTCCTGCGTTCCCAACTGGTGCCCCAGGAGAACCACAAGGACCTACTGCGGAGATACTTAAATTCTTATAATGCCATTGGCAGGGTATCACCCCTACATTATTCTTTTGCTTCTGAGCGTACCGTAAAGATCACCGCCCAAGAAAACAGGTTTGATTCCTGGTGGGAATTCACCATCCAGACTACCGCTGATCAGGTATTTCT
>DATFQH010000197.1:0-30069 GCA_035264385.1 Pedobacter sp. | reverse complement strand
CCTGTAGTAACATCTACCATAAAGAGAAGCACAGTGGCTTCTTCGATGGCTATAATTACTTGTTCGCGGATGGCTGCTTCGAAAACATCTTCTGAATTGGCAACGTATCCACCGGTATCTATTACGGTAAATTGTTTGTCTGTCCATTCTGCGGATCCGTAGTGACGGTCGCGCGTAACACCGCTAAAATCGTCGACGATGGCTTTACGGCTTTCTGTGAGGCGGTTAAATAGGGTAGATTTGCCTACGTTTGGTCTTCCTACGATTGCGATTATGTTACTCATGGTGTATTGTGTTATTTATTAAGGGGTTGCAAAGGTAAGGTTAATTTTCGTACCCAAAACTTTTTAAATAGTTCTTTTTGCTTCTCCAATCGGGGATCACCTTTACGAATGTCTCCAGGAATACTTTTTGATCTAGAAATTTCTCAATGTCCTTACGGGCTTCTGTGCCGACTTTTTTAAGACTTGCGCCACCTTTTCCGATCAGGATATTCTTTTGTGAGTCGCGCTCTACTATGATCTCTGCACTGATGCGGGTGATGGTTTCTTCTTCGATAAAGGCTTTAATGATGACCTCGGTGCTGTATGGTATTTCTTTCTGGTAGTTGGTAAATATTTTTTCGCGGATGATCTCTGAAACGAAGAAGCGCTGGTTGCGGTCTGTAAGGTCTTCTTTGTCGTAAAAGGGATCGTGCTCGGGCAGGTATTCGAGTAGGGTGCTCATAATGCCCTCGAGGTTGTATTTCTGCAAAGCAGAAATTGCGAAGATGTGTTTTGGTTTTAGCTCTTCCTGCCACAGTGCTATTTTTTCTTCGACCTGTTCTTGTGTGGCATTGTCTATTTTATTGATAAGTACAATCAGCGGAATGGAGGTGTCTCTGATCTTTTCCAGTACGTCATTTTCGTCGTGCTGTTCGTTAATGTCTGTAACAAAGAGGATTAAATCTGCATCTGAAAGCGCGCCTTTTACAGAACTCATCATAGAATCCTGCAGCTCATAACGTGGTTTTATGATGCCGGGTGTGTCTGAAAATACAATTTGGTACGCTTCTTCGTTGACAATTCCCAGGATACGGTGACGGGTTGTTTGGGCTTTTGGGGTAATGATTGAAAGCTTTTCACCCACCAGAGCGTTCATTAAGGTCGATTTGCCAACGTTGGGCTTGCCTATAATACTTACAAAACCTGCTTTATGAGACATAGAAAATATTTTTTAAAATAAATTTGCACCGCAAAGAAACGAATTATATCTTTGCATTCCAATTCGGAACAAGAGTTAAACAATTAACGAAAGCTGAAGAGTTGTATATAGTGCGGGGTGGAGCAGTTGGTAGCTCGTCGGGCTCATAACCCGAAGGTCATCAGTTCGAGTCTGGTCCCCGCTACCTAAAAAGGTTCGCAGTTGTTAAAAACTGAGGCAATCTTAAATGGCCCGTTCGTCTAGGGGTGAGGACGCCAGATTTTCATTCTGGAAACAGGGGTTCGATTCCCCTACGGGCTACAAAGAATCGATAACAAGCCGCTAACATTTATTTGTTAGCGGCTTGTTTGTTTTTAGTCGTCGGGCGTGTTTTATATCGGATAGCAGGGATTCCAAAACTTGTTTTATCTTAGAAACCGATATCAATTTCATGTCGGCATTCAAAATGAGGATCATTCAATGAAAGTTTTAAAGTTTCTTAGTGTTTTAGTTGTTCTTGCAATCATCGGTTTTTCGTATTGGATCTATAAGTCTTTAAATACACCCCATACGCACAATAAGAACCGCGAATATGTACAGATCCCACTTGGCTCATCCCCAAGTCAGATTTTTGATAAACTCACTTCCGAGGGAATCCTTTCCGCCCAAATTCCCCTGAAAATATATCTTAAAGTTACCGGCGCCAGCAATAAGATGCAGGCAGGTGAATATCTGTTCGATTCGCCAATTACCCCGCTTGAGGTCTTGGGTGAGCTGAAAAATGGAAGACTGCGGACTGTGAAATTCACCATCCCGGAAGGTTTTACGCGCTTTGATATTGCTAAAAGGATAGCCGCGCAATTCCCTCAAAGCCAACCGGCAGGTGAAAATGCTGTATTGAACCTTATGGACGATATTTCACTCATCAAAGATATTGCTCCGGAAGCTAAAAATCTTGAGGGTTATATGTATCCAAATACTTATGATTTCCCACGCGCTGTTACCATCCGGGCTATCATCGAGAAAATGGTCGGGGAGTTTAAAAAGGTTTGGAAGCCGGAATATGCAGATCGGGCATTGAAATTGAAGCTGACACCACACCAGATAATTACCATTGCTTCTCTTATCGAAACAGAAACGCGATTGAATGAGGAGCGACCGATTGTAGCTTCAGTAATCTATAATCGCCTGAAGAAAGGAATGCCGCTTGGGATAGATCAGACTGCTGTTTACATAGCGAAGATGGAAAATCGTTGGGATGGGATAATACACAAAAGCGACCTGGAGTCAAATTCTCCTTACAATACAAGGAAGGTTGTCGGTCTTCCTCCTGGTCCGATTTCGTCAGTTTCTGAAAGCTCGATACAAGCCGCCCTTAATCCTGCCGTCACAAACTATATTTATTACGTTTTAAATGTGGAGAAAAACGATAAGTCTCATAGATTTTATTCAACTGCTGCAGAATTCGAACGTGGAAAAGCTGCCTATCAAGCCTGGTTGGAAAAGGAGCGTAGATAGCGCGATAATTCCGGTCTAAATGCCCAGCACCCACGTTACGTCAAAAGCGTCAGTTACTTCAATCAGTGTTTGCGATTCATAGTTTCCGGAAGGCAGCGCCATGGGGTCTGATTTTATTTTGCCGATAAGTAGCTTTCTTTCATCTGCATTTTTACATTGCAAGAAAACGGATAGATAATTCCCGACTTTTCTTCCTTCGTTATGGACCAGGTCTGATCCCCGAATAATTATGCGATCTGAAATTAATGAGCCGCTGATGACTGGTTTTTCTCTGTAGCCTAGTAGTTCCTTATCGAATGTTTCGAAATGCAGCGTGCCGCCAAAACAAGTTCGGTAAAACGTGAGTGCTTTTTTACAGTTCCCGGGAAATGTGATAAAGATCCCGCTTGTTAATTTATCGCTATGCTCAGCCAACATCTTAGACTGGATTATGCATCCGGAATTTGAGGTTCAACCAGTCTTTTGAGTTTATCCAGCGATTCCTGCCAGCCTAAATAACACATTTCAACAGGTATGACATCCGGGATGCCCGTTTGTACAATTTTAAGTTCGGTACCGCAGGAAACTTTATTTAGCCATACGGTCGTTATCATTTCTCCTGGCAGGTTAGGGTCGTCGAACCTATCGCAATATTTAATGAGCTCATTGGGCTTTATCTCTAAATACTCTCCTCCGAACGAATGGCCATTACCTGTACCAAAATTAATAAAGGTCATCTTAAACCTGCCACCTACCTTAAAATCCATTTCATGCACTTCGCATACAAAGCCATAGGGCGGCAACCAGGTTGAATGTGCTATTGGGTCTGAAAATGCCCGGAATAACTTCTCTGGACTTGCCGTAATTACTCTGTGTAGTGAAACTGTATTGTCTTTCATCTTTTTAAGTTTTTTGTGAATGATCTATTATTTCTTTTTGTTTGTTGTTTTCTCTTCATTTTCTTTTTTCCTGAATGCGATAATTTCTTTGATCAGCTGCTCAGGAAGTGGCTTATTTGCAGGAAACTGGATAACTGCCTTACTTGTCTTGTATCCTTCGAGATCTGCCTTAAAGTGCTCCCAAAAAGCTGCACTGAAAGGATTCGATAATGAGATGTGATTGGGAAATGCACAATAGTATATCAGGTAGCCGTTGTATTTGAAACAAGGTATTTGATAACTGATGGTTTCTTCTGCACCCGGTACTACATCGTGAATGATTTTTCGGATGGTCTCCATTCTTGCTAAGGCTTCACCACTGAATGTCTGGTGGTAATCATTGATCGATTGATAATCTGTTTTAGCCATTGCCGTAAGTCTTGGTGTTATAAATGTAAGAAACTGCAAGGATACCCAGTAAGATAAGCGGCAACAACATAAACGTGATATTTTGATCTACACAGGCATGACTGATGAATGCATAAATCAGATTAAATGCCAGCCCGGCATAGGCCCATTCCTTTAGCTTACCCTGGATTTTAGGGATAGAGATCGCTATAACTCCAAGAACCTTGGAATAAATAAGTGTATAAGCGAAGTAATCGGGATAGCCCAAAGGTTTTGTGCCTGCATTTACATACTCTGGTGCGAACAGTACGGTACTGAGCGGCATTATACCTTCCCAAAGGACTAGAATGGTGGTAGCTACCCAAAAGATTATTTTATTCGTTTTCATGTTGCTAAAAATTTAGTGGTTATATTGATTCCTCATGTTTGAGAAGATTTTGTTTGTTTCGCTTTGATCTGTATTTTAGTTAATGGTATGGTACAAAGATGCTGCAGGATCTAAAACTTAGTCTGTTGTAAAAGCGACAAATTAGGGGTAGAATTACGACAATGTATGTGTACCTTTAAATAAGAAAAATTTATGCAAATTTCAGTTTTCGTTCCGCAATATGGAGTAATAGAAGCCATTACGCCGGCATTCAGAACCTTTAATACGGCGAATGAATTTCTGACGGTGTTTGGCAAAAAGCCCATTTTCAAAGTGGAGTATGTGGGTTTAAATGAATTTGTACCTGCCAATAATGGTGAATACACCATTAAAACAGACCGGCTGCTAAAGGATGTTGCTCATACTGATCTGCTTATTATACCGCCCGCATTTGGAGATACGGGCGCGGGGATCCTTGCCAATGCAGAAGCCATTCCTTGCTTCAAAAGGCTCCATCAAAGTGGCTCTAGCCTTGCCAGTTTATGTATAGGTGCTTTTTTGCTGGCAGAAACAGGTTTGCTGGATGGAAAGAAATGCTCTACCCATTGGGCGCATATCGCTGAATTCAGAGAGAAATACCCGCTGATAGAAGTTGAAGATGGTGCTGTCATTACAGAGCACGATAACATTTATAGTAGCGGTGGTGCAAGTAGTTTGTGGAATCTGATCTTATACCTGGTTGAAAAGTTTTCAGACAGGGAAACGGCTGTGATGATCTCTAAATATTTTGCTTTAGATATAGGCAGAGACAGCCAGTCTCAATTTGCCATTTTCAAAGGTCAGAAAAACCATGGTGATGCAGACATCCAAAAGATACAGAATTACATAGAGACAAATTACGAAGGTAAAATTACCGTTGAGGATTTGGTAAGCCTTACAACGATTGGACGGAGAACCTTCGAACGGAGGTTTAAGGATGCAACAACCAACACGCCAATTGAATACATGCAGCGGGTTAGAATTGAGGCTGCCAAGAAGTTTTTTGAAGCCTCAAGAAAGAATGTTACTGAGGTGATGTATGGTGTGGGGTATACGGATACTAAGGCGTTCAGAGATATTTTCAGGAAGATAACCGGGCTTACGCCAATTGAGTACAGAAATAAGTTTGCAAGGGTTGCGAATGAGGTATAACGCTCTGTTTTAAGCGTGCTTTAGTGTAACTTTTGGGTTACGAAGCCGCTTTGCGAATGTACATGGCTTCAGAAAATATTATTCTCTTTGCTAAAGAGGCATAAATTTCAATTTGTTTGTATATTTTCGGGTTGCCTTGTATTTCTTTTTTAAAATATAACAAACCAAATAACCATTAAATTATGAACGAAAACATTAACAGAAGTGCATTATTCAACGGAAGTTGTCTTGCCATCATTACTACGGCCTTTTCCTTTAGTATCAGGGCCGGTATTCTTCCTCAGCTGGGTACAGAATTTGGGCTTTCAGCCGAACAGTTGGGTTTTATCAATTCGATGTTCTTTTTCGGATTTCCTATTTCCATGATCATCGGAGGACTTGTTTATCATTCTGTAGGGCCTAAAATTATAATGCAGGTGGCTGTTATTACCCACACACTGGGAATTTTGCTTACTATCTTTGCAGGTGGATATACGGGGTTGCTGATCTCTACATTTTTTATTGGTTTCGGAAACGGTTGTACGGAAGCTGCTTGTAATCCAATGATCGCAGATATGTATCCTGGGAATAAAATAAATAAAATGCTTGGCCGCTTCCACATGTGGTTCCCGGGCGGTATTGTACTGGGTAGTTTGATTTCTAAATTTATGACTACCGCGGGTTCAACCTGGCAGACTCAGATCTGGGTTCTGATGATTCCTACGATCGCTTATGCTATCCTATTTTTTGGTAAGGAATTTCCCAAACCAAAAGTGGAAGGTGTTACTTCAATCGCGAAAAATTTCAAAGCGATGCTTAGCCCGCTTTACATCTTCATATTTGCCTGTATGGCCATGACAGCGATTACAGAATTTGGACCTAACCAATGGGTAGCAGTTGTTTTAAGCAGCAGTGGAGCTGATGCAATGATTGTCTTGGCATTGACTTTTGGTGTAATGACGATTGGAAGAATTTTCACTGGGCCTGTTGTTGATAAATTAGGACAAACGGGAGTTTTATTGGGTGGAGCATTTCTGGCCGCAATTGGAATTTATATGTTTAGTACGGTAACGGGCCCAATTGCTTACCTGGCAGCCGTGATTTTCGGTCTTGGTGTATGCTTCAATTGGCCGGTCATCATTGCGGCAGTTGCCCAGCGTGTTCCGTTAAGCGGTGCTTTGGGGATGTCAATTGTTGGTGGCGTTGGAATGTTTTCGACTTCGATTTTCCAGCCATTCATCGGAAGCTGGATCGATTCGTCTATGGCTGTTCACAAAGCTGCCGGGCTTACTGGTGCAGCCTTAGAACTGGCTGCGGGTCAGGACACTTTGGTAAAGATGCTAACGTTCCCCTGCATCTTGATCGTGTTGTTTACCATTTTCTTCTTCTGGCAAAGAAAATCGCCTGTTGTTGCCGAGGCAGGGCATTAGTTATTATTAGTCGTGTCGGATATAGGCAAAGTTCTGTGTCTGCAGGATTACGAAGCCGCTCTACGAAAGTAGAGCGGCTTTTTTGTAATATTATTATTCTTAAATCAGTTATATTGGTAAGTAATCCCGTAATTGGCGCAACGATCGGTTTAAAATTGCATAGGCTTTGTATCCTGTTGAGTTGCAGTACGGCCGTCGGGCATTAAGATTATATAACTTATAAAAAACATGGAAACATTTGAAGTGAAAGCGTATGGTGCCCAGTCTGTTGAGGCGCCATTGAAACAATTGAACATCGTGCGCAGAGAGGCTACTCCTGTAGATGTTGAGATTGATATTCTGTATTGTGGTGTTTGCCATTCGGATTTACATACGGCTAAAAATGATTGGGGTGGTACTGTTTATCCGGCAGTTCCGGGCCATGAGATTGTAGGGCGGGTAACTAAGGTCGGTAGCGGAGTAACTAAGTTTAAGGTGGGTGATCTTGCTGCGGTGGGTTGTATGGTGGATTCGTGCAGGGAGTGTGCGAGTTGTAAGCAGGATTTGGAGCAATATTGTATCCCTGGCTTCACAGGAACTTATAATGGCCATGATAAGCATCTTGGTACACGGACCTACGGTGGTTATTCTGAAAAGGTGGTTGTTGATGAGCACTTCGTTTTACGCGTACCTGAGCATCTGGATCCTGCTGCCACTGCGCCTTTACTTTGTGCCGGTATCACTACATGGTCGCCGTTGAGACACTGGAATGTTGGCGAGGGCAGCAATGTCGCGATTGTAGGACTAGGCGGACTGGGGCATATGGCTATTAAACTGGCAAAGGCTCTTGGCGCAAATGTTACGCTGTTTTCAAGGTCTCCGGGTAAAGAAAAGGATGCGCTTGAACTGGGCGCAGATGCAGTGGTTATTTCTACCGATAAAGGTCAGATGTCTGGTGCTAAAGGAAAGTTTGATTTGATTATTGATACTGTTCCTTATGTGCACGATGTGAATCATTATATCCCTTCATTGAATATAAATGGTACACTGGTACTGGTGGGCTATCTTGGAGGGCTTGAGCCTGTGTTGAACAGTGTTCCGATGATCATGGGGAGGAAGTCTGTGGCGGGTTCTGTAATTGGTGGCATTGCCGAAACACAGGAGATGCTGGATTTCTGCGGTGAGCATAATATTGTTTCGGAGGTTGAGGTCATTAAAATGCAGGATATCAACGAGGCTTATGAGCGCATGCTTAAAAGTGATGTCCGTTATCGTTTTGTAATCGACATGGGTTCATTGAAAAATTAGGCACCCAGGATAAATACGAGATTTTTTATTGGGTTTTCTGAGTGTTAATTTTATCTTTGCGTTCCTTTTCGGAGTAGCTGCTATTTTACAGACTGTCCGGATGGTGTGCAGATAAGATTGGCCCGTTCGTCTAGGGGTGAGGACGCCAGATTTTCATTCTGGAAACAGGGGTTCGATTCCCCTACGGGCTACCTCTCCCTTTTGGGAACGACATGTGAATTTATTCCATGGAAATTAATTGTGAGAGCCTTCAGAAATCTGAAGGCTTTTTTGTTGACTGTTTTCAAAGTCCAGACTGTTTTTCATTCAGATCTTAATCCTTAATGCCTGCAGAGGCTACACATCTGAAACCTGTGTTTTCCAGCCCTGTATCGACTGAGGATTTCATTCTTGAACTGACGCGATATCCTTTACAATAGGAAGAATGGCACATAAATGATCCTCCTCTTACGACTCTTTTTTGGGTTTCGGGTTCCATCGGATCAAAGCTGTCCTGGGGGCCAGTAGGATTGATGCTGATATTTTCAGCAACGGTTCTGTAATAGTCTGGCCGGTACCAATCGCTGCACCATTCCCATACATTGCCAGCCACGTCATACAGGCCGTAGTTGTTCGGTTTGAATTGTTTTACTGCAGCCAGGCCATTAAATCCGTCCCAAGTGGTATTATATACAGGAAATTTACCCTGCCAGGTGTTGGCTTTGTGCGCCCCTTTTTCTATGTCTTCATCTCCCCAAGGATACACTGAGGCAGACAGGCCGCCTCTTGCTGCGTATTCCCATTCTGCTTCTGTGGGAAGTCTTTTGCCAGCCCATTTGCAGTATGCCATAGCATCGTCCCAGGAGATGTGTACTACGGGATAGTTTTCCTTTCCTTTTATGGAGCTGCCCGGGCCTTGCGGATGCTTCCAGCTAGCTCCTTTTTGCCATTTCCACCATTGTGCTACGTTGTCCAGATCACCAAACTGTTTAGGCGGACTGAATACCAGAGACGCGGCTACCAATAAGCTATCCGGTGGTTTAGGCGTGCCCGGAGGAAGCTGTTTTTTGAGTTCTTCCCAGTCGGGCTTTCTTTCGGCAGTGGTAATATATCCTGTAGCTTTTACAAAATCACTGAAACTGGAATTCGTCACTTCGGTTGCATCTATCCAGAAAGCAGATAACCGGACTTTATGCTGTGGATATTCATCTGCTTTTCCGTCCTGATCTGATACCCCCATTTGGAATTCTCCCGCTGGAATTAATACCATGCCTTTATGGTCTGAGTCGCCTGCCTTTATGCTGTCTTGATACGGGGAGCTCCCATAGCGTTTTGGCAGGTTAGTTGAGCAGTTCTCCAGCGTGTCTGTTGCTGCAGTCTGCTTAACCTGTTCAGACTGGCAGGACACACCGGCCGTTAACAGGATTAAGTATAATGTATAGTGTAAACGCTTCATTTTTTTGGAAGAACGTGATTGTCCTTTGCCCATTGTCTCCAGCGAAGATCGAGGTCTTTGACTTTATCAGGAAATTTTAGCGCAAGGTCATTGAGTTCGGTTTCATCCTGGCTTATGTGATAGAGCTTCCAAATGGTGTCTTGTGCTGTCGAGACCAGCTTCCAGTCCTTAGCTCGCGCATACCTAGCCTTAAAATGCTCATTGAATAAATATTCATGGCCTTTGAACGCCTTGTTTTGCAATACTGGCAACAGGCTTATGCCTTGTGCAGGTTTAATGGTATTCCCATTATATTGAACAGGATATCTGGCTCCTGCCAATTCAATGAATGTCGCCATAAAGTCCATCACGTGGCCGGTTTGGTTGACAAGGCTACCTTTTTTTGTTTTTATTCCATCGGGCCAGAAAGCGATAAGGGGCGTGCGGACTCCGCCCTCGTATGAGTCTTCCTTAGCGTATTGATAGGGGGTATTGGAGACATTAGCCCATCTTAGTCCAATGGAACTAAATGTAGTTTGAGGGCCTGGAAGTACCTTTTTGTAAACTGGATAAATTATTTTTTTTCCGTCCCTGGTTTCCCCCGGTCTGTCAAAACCTTCGCCATACCGCATACAATCTTCGGGGCTTGCGCCGTTGTCGCTAAGGAAGAATATAAGCGTATTGTTTAGCTGATTTGTTTCCTTCAGGGTCTTAATGATTCTTCCTATACCCTGATCCATCCTGTCGATCATAGCGGCGTGTACGGCCATTGCTCTTGCGTCCCAGTCTTTGTCTTTATTGTCATCCCAGCTGAGATCGGCTGCCCGGCGAGGAGATAGTGGAGTTGTTTTAGGATCGATGAGCCCAGATTTAACCATTCTGTTATATCTCGCCTGGCGTATGGCATCCCAACCGGCCTTGTAGGTGCTTTCGTACTTTTTGATGTCTTCAAGTGGCGCCTGTAAAGGCCAGTGGGGGGCATTGTGGGCGACATACAAGAAAAAGGGCTTGTCTCCTTTATTAAATTCCTTTATGTAGGCTGAGGCGGTATCGTTTATGGCGTCGGTATGATAATAATTTGCGGGTACATCTTTGATTGGTGTAGTTCCGCTAACCAGGCTGAACGGATCAAAAAAATCGACCACCCCCCATATTGTCCCAAAGAATTTCTCAAAACCTCTGTTTGTTGGATACTGTTGAACCGGAGAGAACAGAGGGTATGAAGTTTTATGATTGAGCCAGTCTAGCTGTGCTTTAGGGCTAGCTTGTTCAATAGTGTTGGAGATGTGCCATTTCCCTGCCATAGCTGTGCTGTATCCAGCATCCTTTAAGACCTCGGCAATGGTCACTGTATTTGAGGTAATCGCCCCGCGATACCCATCCTGATTGCGATCGGTAGTCATCTCTCCAATGCCTGCATTATGGTTGTATAGTCCGGTAAGCAATGCAGCCCTGGACGGGCAACAGCGTGACGTGTTATAGAATCTTTTAAATCTTATTCCTTCGCCCGCCAGCCAGTCAAGATTTGGAGTTTTTACTTCTCCTCCATAACATCCGAGGTCGGAATAACCCAGATCATCGGCTAGTATAAGGATAATATTAGGCCGTGTCTCTTTTTTTTGATTTGTAATTTTTTTGTGGGTATGTAAAGATGTAAATGAAGTTAATGTAAAAATCATCAACAACGATACAAGTAGGTATGGCTTCTTCGGCAGAATAATCATTGTCAGTAAAGGATTAAAAGGCATTTAATGTTTTGAGCTTTAAAGTGAAGAAAAGTTCAAAGATTTCTTTGTCTAAAGTAGTTAAAAATCGATTTAGTTGCGATATGCTATGGATTATATTATTTATTACCTTAGTACGCACAAAACATGAAGTTATGAAAAAAATACTAATGGCTCTTACTGCTTTTGCATTGTTGAGCAGCGCTGCAATAGCTCAGGAACCAAATACACTTACAAACAAAGAGAAGAAAGAGGGCTGGAAATTATTATTTGATGGTAAAACGACCAAAGGCTGGCATACCTATCTGAAGGATACGGTCGGATCAAGATGGCAGGTAATAGATGGCGCGCTGGTTTTCGACGAGACAAAGCCAAGAAGTGGCGGTGGAGATATTGTGACCAATGAAGCATATGAAAATTATGAATTGAACCTGGAATGGAAAGTGGACAAAGGAAGTAACAGTGGGATTATTTTTGATATTCAGGAAGACCCTAAAAATACAGCTACCTATGCTACCGGCCCTGAAATGCAGGTACTGGATAACATTGATGCTGCTGACAATAAAAAGCAGAATCATCTTGCCGGCTGTTTATATGATATGTCGGGTGATGCTACGGTTTCTAAACCGGTGCCTGTTGGTGAGTGGAATAAGGTTAGGCTTATTCAGAATAAAGGACATCTTACCTTTTATTTGAATGATACCAAGACATTTGAGGGTCAGATTGGAAGTGAGGAATGGAATACCATGATTGCAAACAGTAAGTTTAAAGATCCATACTTTAAAAACTTTGCCAAAGTTGCCAAAGGGAAAATAGCCTTGCAGGAGCACCCGGGATCAACGCAATGGAGAAACATTAAAATTCTCGCATTGTAGTGCTAACATTCAAACTAATGAAAGCCCCGTGTTGATGATCAGCATGGGGCTTTTTGTTGGGATGCTTTAAAACTTTTCTTTTCATGTTGTCGTAGATATACGCAAACTGCGAATGTTATGAAATCTTTTTGCCTGCTGCTCTTTGTCACTTTTTTATTCCCTGATCCTAATGTCCCTGTTGATAGGATTGACCTTAAAAAATATGCGGGTACATGGTATTCCCTGTATTCAATACCTACATTGTTTGATAAAGGAAGCAGAGAAACTACCACCAGGTATACTTTAAATAAGCAGGGATATTATGATGTACTTACTACTTATAAAAAGCCTAAGAATGAAGAAATCCATTCTATAACCTCAAAGATATTTCCAGACGAAGGGGAGGAACAGGCTAAAATGAAATGCCAGTTTATATGGCCCATTAAGGTTGATTACTGGATAATTGAACTTGCAGATGATTATTCTTATGTGGTAGTCGGGCATCCAGATCACAAATTCTTGTTCATTATGAGCAGAAGCCCTAAAATGAATAAGAAGACATTCGACGGGATTGTAGAAAGATGTCAGTCCAAAGGTTATGATGTAAGTAAGCTCACCTCTCAAATGCATAACAAATGAGAGGTAAGCATATAATTTTTATAAGGCGTTGATTTGGATATCAAGCCACGATATCCTTTCATTTAACCATTTCTTTAGCTGCGCAATCTCGGCCGGATAGCTTCCTAGAACAAACTGGTTTGGCCATACCCATTTATTAAGAATTGGCCACCTGTTAAAATTCTCGTACTGTGAAAGGTTAATGTATTTCACATTTTGGTCGATAGTTGCGGGAATCTGTTTCAATTCATTCGCTTTGACCGCGTTCCATCTTGTTTTAAGTTTAGCAACAAATTTAGGGTCTTTAAACAGGTGACTAAACCATGGTCCGTCTTTAATCCACCAGCCTGTCGGATAGCGGGAATCTGAATAATCATTATTGCCTGCCGCAAGATCGAAATCCCACAACGGACCAAGGCCGAGCTTACCGCCTCTGTCTTTATAAAAGAAGATGCTGCTAAAATCTTTTGCATCCTGGTTTGACATCAATTCCTGAATAATATACCAGTTGATGAATGATTCTACGTTGATATATTTTTCGTAACCATTGGCCGAAAAATCTTCTGAATTTATAACATCTTCAGTCTCCTGAATGTACGTTTTGATGTAGTCAAGTTGCTGAGGAGTGATGTCTTCCGGTGATTTTATGGTAAGTGGAATGCCTCTGTTGGTTTCGAATCTTGGATCTGAATCGCGTCTTTGATCGAGTTCAAGAAGGTATCCTCCTGTAATTTCGGTAGCTGAAGTGTTGGATTTCTTTAATTCCGGGATGTTTACCCTGTTCTCATTGACTTCGACCTGATAAGTTAGGAAATAGCTGCCTAAGTATTTTTTGTTCATAACCAGTTCCACTGGCCTTCCCTGGGGAGTAAAATCTACTCCGAGTTTGGTTCCGAGATCGAATGCAAGACTTGTACGCATAAGCGTTTTGTCCGAATAATTTGCGAGTAACACCCAGTTCTTGGCGGTCGGCATTCCTAGCATGGGTGCCTTATTTGTGAATTTCAAGCGGTACGGCTTTTTTTCCATGCCCCATGTGCTGTTTCCACGCCCTTTAATTTGCAGAGGAATATTGTTTTGTTCCTGAGTGTAAAGTCCGTTGGTGTTTATTACAACTCTTCCGTTGATGTAGTTATCTTTTGAGGTAACTTCAACTGAGTCAGTTGTATAGATGTATAAAATTGGTATTTCCGTGTAGTATTTGACATTAAACGTAAATGTTTCCGTTTTGCCTTTTGGAGAAGTGAGCTTGTAGGTTATAACTCTGTTGAAGTCAACTGCTGTTTTTCCACTTACCTGAACAGTGTCGTTAACTGTTACTATTGCGTTCTCTACACTAAAAGTAGGTACAAACTTTTGATTGTCAGCAGAAGAAGGGATCTTGACGTTAATCTGATTGCCTACTATTTTAGCATATACATCGGTGATAAGCAAGCCTTTGTTATTTACTGGCTCCAGCTTAACAGATAATAGTTTAACACTGTCTTTGACTTCAACTGGTTCAGGTTCGTCAGGAATAATAATTGGATCTTCTTTTTTGCAACTCCATAAGATTAAGAGGCAAAAAAGATATAAAAGGCTTTTTCTCATTTAGGTTTTAAATATTTGGTTATTCTAATATATAGAAATGCATATCAAATTTTTGTTACAATTGATATTTTTTTGCTATCATATTCTTTAAGTTAAATATATATTACTCAACAATTTATTTATTATTGTATTGAAATTCAGATACTATGAAACACATATCTATTCTTGTTCCAAAGGGAGCTATTCTTGGTAGCCTTGAAGGCTCAAGGCAATTGTTTAGTCAGGTCAATGAATTTTTTAAAGCCCGGGGATTACCTCCTTTGTTTAAAGTTCAACTGGTAGGTCTTTCGAACGAGACTATGGTAAGCGGAGGTTTATTTACCGTAAATACAGACGCTACGATAAAGGATGTGGATAAGACAGATTTGATTATCATACCAGCTATTGATGGAGAGATCACTGCCGCGATCGAAAAGAACAAAGATTTTATTCCCTGGATCATAAATCAGTATAATGGAGGGTCCGAAATTGCGAGTCTTTGTCTTGGTGCATTTTTACTGGCGTCGACAGGATTGGTGAACGGAAGAAAGTGTGCTACGCATTGGTTAGCCGAAAACGAATTTAAAAGAATGTTTCCCGAGGTGACCTTGGTGACTGAAAAGATAATAACCGATGAACAGGGGATTTATTCTAGTGGCGGTGCTTTTTCTTACCTGAATTTAATTTTATACCTGATTGAAAAATATGCGGGCAGAGAGATTGCTATATTGTCTGCCAAGGTTTTTGCAATAGAACTTGACAGGGAAAACCAACTTTCCTTTACCATATTTCAGGGACAAAAAGAGCATGAAGATGAGCCTATAAAAAAGGTTCAGGAGTTTATCGAGAATAACTTTAGGGAAAAGATCACTATTGATCAGCTGGCTGCAATGCAAGCTATTGGAAGAAGGAATCTGGAAAGAAGGTTTAAGAAGGCCACTGCAAATACTATTGTCGAATATATTCAAAGGGTGAAAATGGAGGCCGCAAAAGTAAGCCTTGAGTCTTCCCGTGAGAATGTCAACGAGGTCATGTATAAAGTTGGTTATACAGATACAAAGGCTTTCAGGACGACATTTAAACGAATTACGGGACTTTCACCGATTCAATACAGAACAAAATACAATCGGGAAATGGCAGTTTAGTCATTTGTTTTGTATACTGCATTGATCGCAAAAACAGTTGGAGGGCTTTCTTTGTTGTAGTCGATTAGTGCTAACTGTTATTATGAAAAAGCTACATGAGCAATGTTTCCAGGAAAAGTTTTGTTAAGAGTATGAGAAGTAAGGTGATCATTGCTTTATTGCTCGCCTGCTTTACTCTTTTTTTGGCCTGGGGGGTGAGCAGGATGGCCTTTACTGAAATGTTGAATACTGTAGAAAACATTTCAGCACCAAGTGAAAGGTTAAGAATAGTGAATGTAATATCGAGGAAAATCGGAACCCTCGACCAGCTGCAGCGGAGCCAGGTATTTGGGAATCCGGAAAGGTACAGGAAGGGGTTCAAAGAATCCAGGGAGCTAAGGAAAGTTCTTGATACGCTGTCCATGTTATACGCTAAGGATTCTGTCCAAACGTCACGCATCAAGGTAATTAAGCGCCTGCTTAATGAAAGGGACAAGCAATTCGTTAGTTACCTAAAGGTTCGCGAACGGTTGGTTAACAATAAGACGTTTTCGGATCAGGTGAAGAACATCAATTCTATTGTTTCGAGAAATGCTGAGCAAACAGATAGTACTGTCCTTGCTACCGAGGAGAAAACTTCAACAACAACGATCTACCCTACGGAAGAGAAATCAAGAAGTTTTTTCGGAAAGATCTTTGGGAAAAAGAGAAGTATAGCTGATGAATCCATTAGGATTGTGAGCGAAGAAAAGATCAAAAGGGATACCATCGCTCTATCTGCAGAGGACAAAGTTGCAAAGAGTCTGGAAAAGTCGCTGCGGCTAATAGAAGATGAGCAGCGTAAGAAAAAAGCCAATTTCCTGAATAGAGAGGTTGTGCTGGCAAATGCGAATAATGTATTGCTTACGCAGATGCTCACCGTACTTCGGCAGGTAGAGAATGAGGTGGTTAGTCAGATAGAGTTAAGTGGCAACAAGGCTGAAGATGTTGTAAATAATGGCATTAGAACGATGAGCATAATTATGCTTGTTTTTTTAATGCTTACCGGGGTACTTTTGTATTTCATCCTGACAGATATTACAAAGAGCGGAAAATATAGAAATGAACTCGAACTGGCAAGGGATGAGGCGGAGTACCATGGAAAGGCAAAGCAGCGGTTCCTGTCCAATATGAGCCACGAAATAAGAACTCCTCTTCAATCCATAATCGGATATGCAGATATCATTAAGCACCAGGAACATCCTGATCATAAGCACATCGAGGCTATACACCATTCATCTGAACATTTACTGCAGATAGTAAATGAGGTTTTAGATTATTCCCGCATTACTTCGGGTAAATTTACGTTTTCAAATAAAGCCTTTGATATAGAATCCTTATTCGAAGAAGTATTATCAGTAATGCGCCCTCAAGCCGTATCAAAAGCTTTGACTTTGAAGTCAGAATTTGATTTCAAAGGAGTTAGATATATAAATGGCGATCCGTTCAGATTAAAGCAGATTCTCTACAATTTGTTGGGGAATGCAATCAAATTCACCGAATCGGGGGAAATCGTCTTGTCTTCTCATTATAAGATGAAAGGGAATGATCTCCATTTTACTTTCAGTGTAAAGGATACTGGTATTGGCTTTTCAGAAGAAGAACAGAGACATATATTTAATGAATTTGAACAAGGTGAGCAACCAGATAATGCTAAACATAACAGTGCTGGAACAGGATTGGGGTTGCCTATAATAAAGGCACTCGTCGAAAATCAGGGTGGTCGCATCTATGCTAAAAGCAAGCGCGGAATGGGGAGTGTTTTTACAGTTTATCTTGTCTTCACTATTGCTCAGGAGCCAGCTCAGATAAGTTTTAACGCCTCTGATTCCAGTACATCTGGCAAGATTTGGATAGTAGATGACGACCAATTGATATTGGATTTATGCGGCATCATTTTTCAAAAGAATGACATCTCTTATAAAATTTTCAATTCGCCTTTTAAGCTGCTGGAAGAGCAATGGGATAATGAGGTAAAATATGTGCTGATGGACATCAGAATGCCGGATATGGATGGGGTCAGGTTATGTCAAACATTAAGGGAAAAGGTAGGCCGGTATGTTAAGATCTTTGCAATAACTGCTCAGGTGCTTCCTGATGAGCGGAAATTCTTATTACAAAATGGATTCGACGGCTTGCTTATGAAGCCTTTTAGAGAAGCAGAACTTTTGTCTGTCATATCCCCTGATGAGACTGATGAGTTGGTGGTTGAAAATGTAGATTTTGATCTTACTGCCCTTAGG
The DNA here is from genome assembly GCA_035264385.1 of Pedobacter sp. Taxonomy (GTDB): domain Bacteria; phylum Bacteroidota; class Bacteroidia; order Sphingobacteriales; family Sphingobacteriaceae; genus Pedobacter. Next base: position 12,265 of record DATFQH010000197.1, on the reverse strand, counting down.
AAGATGACTTTCAATGATGAAGAGCAGCTTAAAAGAATTCTTCTGAGGTTTGAACAGGATTGTAAGGGGGATAGTGAACAACTGCGTTTTGCATTAAGTAACTCTTCTTTAGATATGGTATCTTTGATTGTCCACAGACTTGCTGGCAGAATAGCCCAGATTGGATCGACAAGTTTAGCTTCTGAATTTAGAAATTGTGAAATGGAACTTTTACAGCATAAAAAAATGCTGCCTGAAGCTTTGAAGAAGGATGTGGAACTATTGTTGAAAAAATTGGAACGGTTACGCTATTCAATCTCGTAGCGTTCCATTTTACTGTACAAGGTCTTCCTGTCTATGTTTAAGATTTTTGCGGCTTTTGATTTGTTGTATTTTACTTTTATAAGCGTTTCAATAATCAGAGTCTTTTCGTTTACTTCATTAATAGCTTTTAGATCGGACCCTCCGGGTTTCGGTGAAGTGTTGATTGCTAAAATCATTTCTTCCGGTAATGAGCTGGTATCTGCATGATCATTAGGTGTAAGCAATACCATCCGCTTTATCGTGTTTCTCAGCTCGCGTAAATTACCCGGCCATTCATATTGCAGGAGAAGTTCCATTGCAGGTTGCGTTATGCCAGATACTTTCTTTTGCAACTCTTTATTCGATAATGAAATGAAATGCTTGATAAAAAGTTCCAGATCTTTTCCTCTGTCTCTGAGGGCGGGGAGTTGTATCTTAAATTCGTTAAGCCTGTGATAAAGATCTTCCCTAAAAGCCCCATTATTCACACTAGCCTTTAAATCATCGTTAGTTGCTGTGATGATACGGACATCTACTTTTACTGATTTTGTGCTTCCGAGTGGCTGAATTACTCTTTCCTGGAGCGCTCTTAACAGCTTGATCTGAACTTCATAACTAAGATTTCCAACTTCATCTAAAAAAAGCGTTCCACCATCGGCTGCTTCAAACTGGCCTTTTTTGTCATTCAGTGCACCAGTGAAGGCGCCTTTAACATGGCCAAACAATTCGCTTGCTGCCAGATCTTTAGACAGAGCGCCGCAGTCAATTGCTACAAAGGGTTTGTTTTTTCTAGTACTTTGCATATGTAGATTCCGGGCTGCATATTCCTTGCCCGTTCCACTTTCTCCCTGGATAATAACAGACATATCTGTAGGCGCAACTAAGCTGATGTATTCATATAGCTTGTCGGCAATAGCGCTTTTCCCTTTGATGGCGTCAGTATTCTCAATGGTTGCCGGACGGCTTGCTTCCGATTTTTTCCCCAAGGCATTTTTAATAATCATCAGTAGTTCATCTGGGTTTACCGGTTTTGTGATGTAATCAAAAGCACCCATCTGAATTGCCTTTACAGCAGTTCTGACATCATTAAAGCTAGTCATAATGATCATGGGTTGTGGAAGCCCCTTTCCACGGAGGTAAGAAAGGACATCAAGGCCGGTTCCATCAGGCAGTCGGTAATCGACCAATAGCAGCTGTGGAATTTCCCTCTCAATTATTGCAAAACTTTTTTTGACTTCATTGACTGAAAATACTTCATAGCTGTGCCTGCTTAAAAAACCTTCCAGAATTTGAGAAAAGGTCAGGTCGTCTTCGATAATCAGTATTTTTATCATAGGGGAATTCAGGGATGTATGCAAAAATACAAAAAGCAATGCAAAAATGTAAACATCGTTGTAGAATGGGTTTATGAGGCTGCAAAACGTTAATAATTATTAGTTCAGTAATTTTTGAAAGATTAATATTTGAATTTATATTTGGTCATGGAATTGGAAGAAGGAAAATTAAAATTTATTGAGGCCTGGGGTAAGTTGGGCTCTGAATGGGGCATTAATAGAACTATGGCGCAGGTTCATGCGCTTTTGCTAATATCTGCAGACGCGCTTACCACGGAGGATATAATGGCTGAATTGAATATTTCGAGGGGAAATGCCAATATGAATTTGAGAGATTTAATAGGCTGGGGCCTAATTGAGAAACAGCACAAACCAGGGGAACGTAAGGAATATTTTCTTGCTGATAAAGATACCTGGAATATTGCGAGGCAAGTTGCCAAGGAAAGAAAAAAGAGAGAGTTGGATCCGATCATAAAGCTTTTAAACGAACTTTCGGAAGTTAAGGGTGATGAAAAGGGTAGGGAGTTCAAGGTTTTTAAGGGTACGGTTAAGGATATCAATAAACTGGCAAAGAATGTAAACAAGACTTTGGAAACCATGCTTAAAGCAGACGAAAGCTGGTTTTGGGCCTCAATTTTTAAAATTTTCAAATAGCTTATATTATTTTCAATTTATTTTGAAAATAATGAATTTATGATTTTGTAATCGTCTAAAGTTATTTATTTGGCGAATCGGAATCCAGGGGCTTAATTTTAACTTGCCAGATTCATTTATGTTATTTCATAATCGCCAACATCACTAATTATTGATAGGCATGTATTTTTTTTACTAATACCTAAATCTTTTCTTAAATTTGTTATATGCTGTCTAAGAAAACAAAATATGCAATAAAAGCACTGGTTGCTCTTGGTAAGAATATTGGTAATCCGCCTATGCAGATAGTTAGATTGGCAGAACAGGAAATGATACCCAGAAAATTTTTAGAACAAATTCTACTGGACATGCGTAATGCGGGGTATCTCTATAGCAAAAAAGGTGCAGGAGGAGGCTATAGCCTGAATAAGGATCCAAATGAGATCTTTCTGGCAGATATTTTAAGAATTACTGATGGACCGATTGCTATGGTACCTTGTGCAAGCTTAAAATTCTACAGGAAATGTGATGAATGTCATGATGAGGTAACGTGCGGTATAAGAAAAACATTCATAGATGTTAGAAATGCAACTCTCAATGTCCTCGCAGATACATCTATCGCAGATGTGATTTCAAGAGAAACGGACGATATTCAGACCTATTAACCGACTATTTATCTAATTCAGGTGCTTTAAAATTGGAGCCACACTGCATGCTTTCTATACGCCTTTTAAAATTCTTTGGACTGATTTGTAAGTGTGTAGAACTTGTTTGAGATTTTATTGTCTTCAATAAAACAGAGCATATCGTATTTATACTCATTTGCTTTAGTGGTATCTCCTAATTCGATAAATATGTCAATGATGAGATTGTAAACGTAAATGCAGTTGAGGTTGAGCTTATTTCGCTTAAAGATTTGAAGGCAATCGAGACAGTTTTGATAAGAAGTGAGGTACTGCTTGTTTACTTTCATTTGATTCGCCTGTATTAGTTTTATGATCGCTTCGGTGTACTTTGTTATTTTATATCTCGACTTATTCTCATCCAGCATTACTAAAATGTTTTCCAGCTGGTCAGCCTTCTTGCCTGGGTTTGAAACAGAGCTTGCGAAGGCGAGTACGCTAACCATAAATATTGAGAATTGTGATCTGTTCAGAAATATTTTTGGATGCTTGCCTGAAATTAATGTCACTATTTTAATAGTTTCCTTTTGATAGTCGTAGAATAAGCTTAAAAGTATGACAAGTACATAAGATACGGCCTCCTGAGTTGTAATCTCGCCGTTGCTTTGTGATAATACCATGGCTTGTATATCGTCAAGAGATAATGCATTTTTGCTGTCTGCACCATTCAATCTGGCGTATACAAGTTGATTGATCTTTTGTGGATGTACCTGCCACTTATCCGATTTCAATTTAGATAATACATCAATTCTTTCTTTAATCTGATCAGTGTTTAGGCTCAACATATCAAACATCGATAACAAGGAATGATATATGAGTAAATTTTCCTGATCATCTGTGATCTGAATCAAAATATTTACTGCTTCTTTATAAAATGAGTCAACAAAATCAAAGTTCAATAATTCTTTTATTACCCGGTCATGAAATTTGTGCCCATCTAATAACTTGTTAAATTCAGGATTGCTTTTAGCCTTGTAGTGCAGATTTTCAGATATAAACAGTATTAAATAATTTCTCTCATAATTGTTTAACTCCTGGTCAAAAAGCAAAGTCAGTGATTCGAAATCGCCAATTCTCACAATAAATCTAATGGTCCATTGTAAAAGTTGAAATCTGGTAGGGTCATTTTTATACTCCTGATTAATGAACTCAAAATAAGTCTTGTCGACTTTAAGATTAAACTTCTCGAGTATCTCAATAAACAGGAAATATTCAAATATGTGTGAGTGAATGAATCTTACGTACTCTTTAGGATGAAATTCTTCGTTGCTTTTTTCTTCCATCAGTATTCCATCTGATAAAAGTTCCATATAGGCGTTTTTAAACGCCAATAAGTCATTTATCAGATCATCCTTCGGTATGGAATTTCCATTTTTTCCGAAATTTGTCAGCAAAATGATTTTCTTCAGAAATAGAATCTTTTCTGTATAATAATTTGCTCTATATATCTGATTTTGGATCAGTTTAAAAATCAGCTCATAGAAAGTGATGTTGGTTGAGTAGTTGAAACTTGGATCTTCTTTTTTGAGCTGATGATACAGCTGGATATGAAATGGAAACTTTAGCTGATCCTTAAGTTTCGGATTTATCTCTGTATCCTCCAAAGGATTTATTTTGAGCAGAATTTGATCAACTTCTTTTTCTGTAAGCGGGGGGATGTTTGAAACGGCACTCGGGTTATAATAACTTCCCGGGAACCATTTGGTCCTTAAAAACGCAGAGTGTCTCATTTCATTATAAAACCGTATCCATGTTGTGGATCTCATGCCCATAACCAATTTAATAGCCTGGTTATTTTCAATAGCACAAATGAAATTAATAATGCTTTCGAATAATTGTTTTTTAAGTTCCCTTTTGAAATCAAGATCTGAGAAGCCGTCGATAAAGATTATTAATTTTCCGCCTGAAGTCTCGAAGTTTTTCGTAGCGGAGGTAATTAAACTGTCTTTGGGCTGGATTCCGAGCTGCGATTTTAGCTGCTCTTCAAAATTCATCGCCGTTTTTCCGTTATTCAGCAGGCTATTTGTAGTAATGAACAATAAAGTAGACTCGTTATATAATGTGCGATTGTTGCCGATGAGCCTTTCTGCCAAATGGCCTAATAAAATGCTTTTACCGTATCCTGGTTGTGAAATATAGCTGGTAAAGCTGTAGTCGCTTTTAAAAAAGATCTCAAAGTCATGCTCACTAAATTTTCTGTTGATGGTCATTTCGTAAGGCATCCCTGAACGATTCTTTATTGCAGTTATGGTGTATTCAGTAATTCTACTTGCCTTATCATATATTTCTTTCCAACTTCTTGTAATACTTTGGGGTACTGAACTGACAAGAGCTGTTCCTCCATCATGGTAATCATCATTCACATATTCTGATAATGTTGTAAGCGTAAATTTGGAAAAATTATGCTTAACCATAGCAAAGCCAAACAATCGTTTAATTGTCGTTTCACTTACATTTTTATTTAATGTTTTACTTATTTCAATAGAAATGCGTTTGCAATCAGCCGGAGTTATAGTTCTGATTCCTGTTTTAGATAGAATTAAGCTTTTTAGTTCATTCAATATAAATGTTTCATCCATACGATATCATAGTCGAGCGTAAATCCTTGAACATAACGAATATACTGATTTATATAAAAAGATCGAATGACGATCCAGTGCCGGAAATTGAACAACTCCGTTAGGGGTAAATTAAATATCTGTAAGACAGTTTTTTATAGACCTCGTCGCAATTAATCGATAGCGATATAAAAATTAAAATGAATGAAATGAATGACCCATTGAATGGACTATGTCCTAAATGAACAATTCGAACGGAGATAACGATCTAATCTATGATTAAAATTGTACCAAGTAAATTTAAGATAAATTCAATCCCTCTCCTATGAAATGGACATCTACCCTACCAGGAAATTTTAAAAGGTCTATTATTATTCTTATTAGCTTAATAGGTATAACGCTTATTAATTCTAAATCGTATGCGCAATCTCGAATTTATGCAAACCAGGTTACCATTGGAAATGCTGCCGGAGATCATGTAGATAATCCAGGAAATGCTGTTCTGGCTAATAATAGTTTCGCAACGGTTAAATCATCGGGCGGAACTTTATTAGGCATCGGAAGATATAATGGTCAGTTGGAAATTAAGTTTCCAACTACACTCGCTGCCGGCACCACTTCTTTTGTGCGACTCGATTTTGATCCGGACGTACTGAATGCTTTATTGGGAGGGAATCTCGGAGGCGCGCTGGCAGATATTTTAGGCGGAGTAGTTTTAGGTAACCATTCCTTTAAGATAGAAGCAAGGAATGGTGCCAATACGGTTTTGTCAGGAAGCAGTACGGGAGCGTTTACAAACGCTAACCTAAGATTGATAAAAGATGCAAGTGGTAATTTCTACGTCGCCTTAACTCCTGCATTAGCTTACGACCGTATATATATACAAGATATAACCAATGCGCTCTTATTAGGAGGTACAAATCAAACCAAAGTTTATAACGCTTTTTATACCAATGGTATTGATCCTTGTGCACAGGCATTCGCAACAGGTTTTGAGGGTACAGGACTTACAGTTGATTTGTTAGGATTGGGTAAGGCCGGTGTTACAAATGCTGAAAGGGCAATAGATGCAAACCCTAACAATTACTCAGAACTGAGTTTAGGTATTCTTGGTGTTGCAGGTTCTATCAGTCAGAATATTTACTTTGAAACGCTTTCAAATCCAACAGACGATATAAATATTAAAATCCAGGCTGATCCGGCACTTTTAAATTTAGGGCTGCTGAATAATGTTTCGGTAACAGCATATAATGGTGTCACCGCTGTAGGGACGGCAAATATCTCATCACTTCTTAATTTAGATTTGCTGGGATTGTTAAACAGTGGTCAGGCAGTATCAGTGCCGTTTGCACCTGGTCTTTCCTACAACAGGGTTAAAGTAACCATGTCGTCACTTTTAAATGTAAGTTTGGTTCAGACCCTAAATCTTTACGCGGTTACGCGTTCTGCCGGAAGACCTGCTTTTACAGCTCCGGCATCTAATGCCGTTGCAATTTGTTCAGGAAGTGCGGCAAATTTAATTGCAACTACGAGTGCAACTAATGAACTTCGCTGGTATGACGCCTTAACTGGTGGAACAGCGCTTGCAACAGTAGCATATAATGCTCCTTTTGTTACACCTGCATTAACCACTAGCAAAACATATTATGTCGCAGCCAGAAGAACAGGTTGTACAGACGAATCGGTAAGAGTTCCGGTTGTTGTAACAGTTACTGCTGTGCCTGTTGCTCCCGCAGTTGCAGCTGTCGCTCCTATTTGTGCAGGCGCTACTGCGACTTTGACAGTTACTAATCCGGCGCCCGGGGTTGCATACAGATGGTACTCGACTCCTACAGGAGGAACAGTACTGGGTACAGGAAATAGCTTTACTACACAAGCAATTTTTAATTCTGCAAATGCTTATGTTGAGGGAGTAACCGGAACATGTGTAAGTCCAACACGTACTGCCGTATTGATTACAGTTAATCCTGTACCTGCGCTGCCAACAGTTACGACAAGCAATGAAACTATCAGTGCCGGCCAGACCGCAACCTTAACAGCCAGCGCTGCTGCGGGAAGTACCATTAAATGGTACGCCGCCCCTGCAGGAGGTTTAGCTTTAGCTACCGGCCCGAGTTTCACCACCCCTGTCTTGAATGCAACCGCTACTTATTATGCAGCAACAGAAAATGCATCAGGATGTAGCAGTGCTACCAGAGTTCCAGTTACAGTCACCGTTATTGGCGGTCCCGTTAATCCAAATTGTAATGCAGCTGTAGCTCAGCAGACAGGTATCGACGGACTATGCTTATTGTGTAGTGTACAAGGAGCGGGCAATTCTACCGATGCCAACCTTAACAATTTCACAAAAATTAATCTAGCCGTGGGGGTTGGTGCAACAGGATATCAGAGATTGATTTTCGCCAACGGTGGAGCTGCAGCAGATAGCATTCGCTTAGATCTTGCTACTCCGGTGGGTCTTGCAGATGTAAGTGTATTGGGTGGCATTACTGTGAGAGTACTGAATGGTACAGATGTAGTAAAAACATATAATCTGAATTCAGCTTTAATTGATTTGAAGTTGTTAAGTGGAAACAGATTTAAAGCAACGCTTCCGGCTGGCGGAACATTCGATCGTGTCGAAGTTCGTTTCGGAGCACTTGTTGCAGCTTTGAGTAATCTTAGTATCTACGGAGCAGAAATAATTTATCCAAATCCAACTGTATCTGCCAGCGGACAAACCATATGTTCTGGAAGCGCAACTACACTTTCAGCTGCCGCAAATGGCGGAACAACTCTAAGATGGTATAGCGCAGCAACAGGCGGTACATTATTGCATACAGGCGAGAACTTTACTACACCGGTACTGACTGCAACAAAAACATATTATATAGAAGTAAGTAAAGGTAGCTGTGCTAACGTTCAGAGAATACCTGTAACAGTTACTGTAACCACTCCTCCTGCAGTTCCTGTTGTTGCTGCAGTTGCTCCTGTTTGTTCAGGATCATCAGCAGTAATTGCAGTAAGCAGTCCCGGCGCAGGAATAACTTATAAATGGTATACCGCTGCTACAGGAGGAAGTCCTGTGTTCTCCGGATCGACATTTACAACACCGGCACTGACAGCCAATATCACATATTATGTAGAAGCAGCTAATGGTAACTGTTTAAGTGCATCTCGCAAAGCGGTAGCCATTACAGTAAATCCATTGCCTGCACTTCCACAAATTCAGGCGTCGTCTACCACAATTAATGCAGGTCAAACTGCAATACTGACAGCGACCTCTTCGGATGCCAATGTTATCTTTAACTGGTATACTTCAGCAAATGGAACTGTCCCTGTCTTCACAGGAGTAACCTTTATTACTCCACCGCTTACGATTACAACTACTTACTATTTAGAAGCTAAGTCTAACGTTACCGGTTGTTCTGCTGCAAACAGGGCCCAGGCAACAATAACTGTACTTGGCGGAGGATCAAATCCTGTTCCTTGTGAGGCTCCGATAGCTCAGGTAAATGGTGTTACAGGAATAGCCTTGCTTGCAGGTGTATTCAATCCTCAGCTTGCTATTGACAACAACACTACTACAGGCTCTTCACTGGTAATGCCTGTTGGCTTACTGGGCGCTTCTGTTTATCAGCGCTTAACTTTTGCTAATCTTTCTAATGTAGGTGATACCGTGCGTGTATTGTTAAGCGCTCCTGGTAAATTACTATCGTTAGGGCTTTTATCAAATATCCGTGTAGGTACATATAATAACAATACTAATAATAATGACGGTGTATCGCTTAACGATGCCCTGATTCGATTAGAATTGCTGAGCGGTAATACAAGTGCCTTAATAACTTTTGTTCCGACCAAGCAATTTGATAAGGTAGAAGTTCGCTTAAACTCAGGTTTGGCAGGAGCGTTAACTACCGTAGATTTAAATTATGCACAACGTGTGGCAGTTGCTCCGGAAGTAGGATCATCAAATGTTACTGCATGTGCAACTCAAACTGCTGTATTAACTGTAAAAAATCCTAAGGCTGGTATTACCTATAAATGGTACGATGCTACCGGAACGTATCAGACTGGCAAAGATGGAGTGACCTTCACTACTCCAGTTTTAACTACCAGCACAAAATATTTTGTAGAAGCAAATACAGCTTCAGGATGTGCAAGCTACAGAACAGTAGTAAATGTTACAGTAACGCCAACACCACAAGCCCCTGAATTGGTTTCTGCAGCTATACAGACATGTGCCGGTAACACCGTAGTTCTTGAAGTGAAAAATCCTTTGACGGGAGTTACTTACAAATGGTATAATAGTGCTGGTGTTTATCAGACTGGTAAAGACGGTGTAACATTTACTGTTGCAAATGTTACCGGTCCTGCGCCGATCACTTACTCTGTTGAAGCTGTAAACAGCTGTGGAATCGTATCTGCCGCCAAAGCTACTGCTACCATTACTGTAGGTACACTTGATGTTCCGGTGATAACTCCATCATCACTTACCGTTAGATCCGGATCTCCTGCTATATTAACTGCAAGTTCAAGCACATCAGGTGCGGTATTCAGATGGTATGCTAGCGCAACAAGCACAACTGTTTTGTTTATAGGTCCAAGAGTAACGACTCCTTCACTGATCAACAATGGAAATGCTCCGACAACAATTACCTATTATGTAGAAGCAACTGTACCGGGTGGTTGCCCGGCATCCGGACGTGCTTCAGTTGTGGTTACCATTTTACCTAATGGTGCACCAACTGATGTGCCATGTGAACCAGCGACGATTGCTGTTAAAGCCGGAGTTGATGGCATTGCTATATTAACGGGTGTATTTAACCCATCACTTGCTGTTGACAACAATGCATCAAGCGCGTCATCTTTCGTAATGCCGGTTGGAGCGCTTGGAGCGTCAGTTTATCAACAAGTTGGCTTCAATGGTCTGTCTACAATAGGAGATACCATCCAGGTTCGAATCAGTTCTCCTGGTAAATTATTGTCTCTGGCTGTTCTGCCGTCAATTGAGCTGAGAACCTTTAATGGAGCGGTTAGCAATAACGATGTAATCATTGCCAGTAACCCGCTGATTCATCTTGAATTACTAAGCGATAACAGTGGTGCGATATTGACATTTGTTCCAACTAAGCAATTTGACGGAGTTGAATTGAGATTAAGATCTGGTTTAGCTGCTGTATTAACTACTTTAGATTTCAATTATGCAAGACGGATCATTGTTGCGCCAAAAGTTACCAGTGCAACAGCAAGTGCATGCGCAGGTACTTCAGCGACACTATCGGTAAGCAATCCTGTTGCAGGCATAACCTATAAATGGTACAGAGGTACTACATATCTGGCAGGTAAGGACGGAGCTATTTTAGTTACCGATCCAGCACTACCCGCCGGAACTTATGATTACTTTGTATCAGCTACACGTAATGGTTGCGAAAGCGCTAAAACAAAAGTTACCGTGACAATTCTTGCTGCACCACTTCCTCCGGTAGCGGCTGTAGGAAATCCGGCAACAGCTTGTTTTAATACTCCTGTAACGTTAAGTGTTAACCCGGTTGCCGGCGTTACATTCAACTGGTACGATGCTTTAACAGGAGGAACTCTTGTTGCCTCAAATACAAATACTTATACAACCCCGGCAAACCTTGCAGTGGGTGTACACGATTACTATGTTGAAGCGGTGAATGGCAATGCATGTGTTAGCACTGCTGCCAGAACTAAAATAACTGTAACAGTAAATCCGACAGCTATTGCTTCTGATATTTCAGTTGCAGGCGCCACTGCTCCATTCTGTGCAGGTGTAACAGCAAAACTTACTGCTACAACCACAACAGTTACCAACCCGGTATTTACCTGGTATACAGATGCTGCATTGACCAGTGCAGTATTTACAGGAGCAGAGTTTACTACTCCGGTATTAACCGCAAGTAGAATATATTATGTAACCGTAAGAGGTTCAAATAAATGTGCAAATACCGCGGCAGATGCGAAAGTAGTCACCCTGACTGTTAATCCACCTGCAACGGCGGCAGATCTTGCTGTAACAGGCGCTGGTACTTTCTGTGCCGGTACTACTGCTACGCTTAACGCAACTACAACAACGGTAACGAATCCTGTCTTTACCTGGTATACTGATGCCGCATTGACGAATGCTGTCTTTACAGGCGCTCAGTTTATAACTCCTGCACTGACAGCTCCAACAAATTATTATGTAACCGTTAAAGGATCTAATAAATGTGAAAACCTTGCTGCAGGTGCTGAAGTAGTGACTTTAAATGTCAATCCTCCGGCGGTTGCCGCAGATGTTAATGTTGCTGGAGCTGGTTCGCCATTCTGCGCAGGTACGACTGCAAGGCTTACCGCTAGCAGTACAACAGTGACGAATCCGGTATTTACCTGGTATACGGATGCAGCCTTAACAAATGCAGTATTCACAGGTTCTGTATTTACTACACCTGTACTTACAGCAACTGCAACTTACTACGTAACAGTAAAAGGAACAAACAGGTGTGAAAATACAGCTGCAACAGCTAAATCAGTAGTCCTGACTGTCAATCCTCCTGCAGTTGCCGCAGATGTAAATGTGGCAGGTGCCGGTTCACCTTTCTGTGCGGGTACGAAAGCTACCCTGACTGCTTCAAGCACGACTGTAACCAACCCTGTCTTTACCTGGTATACCGATGCAGCCTTAACAAATGCAGTATTTACAGGAGTTGTATTTGAAACTCCGGTTCTTACTGCTACAACAACTTATTATGTTAGTGTTAAGGGATCAAATAAATGTGAGAATTTAGCTTCA
>DATFQH010000196.1:0-8879 GCA_035264385.1 Pedobacter sp. | reverse complement strand
GCTTCAAACTTGCCCGATATGCCCTGAAGTACGTCGTTGCTGCCAAACGATTTATGAATGTCTTTGATCTCGATCATAGTAATAGCTGGGTTACAATATAATCACAGGCCAGGATGGAAATACAGCTAACCACGACTGCTCGGGTACTGGCCTGGGCCACTTCAAGTGCGCCGCCCTTTACATAAAAGCCTTCATAGGCTGGCACTGAAGTAATAATGAAACCAAATACAAATGCTTTGACGAGGGCCACGACGATGGTATATGGGTTGAAATCTGTTGTGATCCCCTCCATGTATTCGGCAGGAGATACAGCGCCTGATAGCGTTCCGCCGATATAACCACCGGTGATGCTCAGAAACATCGAGATGATTACCAGTACGGGAACCATGGTGATGCCTGCAATAATTTTAGGCAGGATCAGGTAACCGGGAGAGTTGATGCCCATAATTTCCAATGCATCTATTTGCTCACTTACCCGCATGGTACCGATCTCGGATGATATGGCCGAGCCGATCTTTCCGGCAAGTACAATTGCGCTGATGGTGGGGCTAAGTTCAAGTATTGAGGAGTCGCGGTTTACAGAGCCAATGATCGTTTTAGGAATGAAATCACTTACCAGCTGAAAGGCGATCTGAAGGGTCATAACCGCACCAATAAAAGTGGAAATAATGGCAATGAGCCCTAAGGAGCCTACACCGATGAAGTCCATCTGCTTAAAAATAGCTTTCAAATAGATCTTAAATTTCTCGGGTCTTCTGAATACCGCTTTTAATAACAGAAGGTACTTGCCAAAATTGGTAAAATTCATTCTTGAAAAATTAGCTGTAGTATAGATGCAATATTAGTACAAAGAAACAATAAAATTTGAATAAGACAGCATTCAGAGGGTCTAACAAATCTTTAAGCTCCAAAGTTTTGCCATGTTTTGGTTTTTTGTAATATTGTGCAAAATAAAGATGTTTGAACAATGAATGCAATCATTACAGCAGCGACTAAGGGCATTGGCCGGGCAATTGCGATCAAACTGGCGGAAAGTGGCTACGATCTTGCCGTCTGTGCAAGGGGAAAAGCCGCGCTGGAAGAACTTAGGAGCACACTTAGCCATACGGGGCGGAAGATATTTCTTTATGAGGCGGATTGCAGTGTAAAGGCAGAGGTAGATGGCTTTTGTGAAGCTGTTAAAAAACAAATGCCATCTGTAGATGTTCTGGTGAACAATGCTGGAACTTATCTGACCGGGGCTATACTGGATGAGGCTGATGATCAGCTTGAAAAGCAAATTGATCTTAACCTTAAATGTGCTTATTATACCAGTAAGTTTTTTGGTAAAATGATGCGTGAGCAGGCTTACGGCCATATTTTTAACATTTGTTCGATTGCCAGTAAACAAATCGTTGAAAATGCTGGTGGATATAGTGTAACTAAAGCGGCATTGCTTAGTCTTAATGATGTATTTAGGGATGAGTTATCAAAATACAACGTAAAGGTAACAGCTGTTTTGCCGGGTTCTACATTAACGTCGTCATGGGAAGGGACAACAATACCTGCCGAACGTTTTGTGCAGCCGGAAGATATTGCGAATACCATTCACAGCATATTAAATCTAAGTGCTGGCGTAAATGTTGATGAGATAACCATAAAACCAGTACAGTTTTAAACATAGGAGGAGTAATTATGGACAAGAGATTATTTAGAAATGAGCACGATAAGGTGGTTGCGGGAGTGTCATCCGGGGTTGCTGAGTATATGGAGGTGGATGTAACTATAATCAGGTTATTGTTCGTGCTCTCAACAGTATTTTTAGTGGGAACAGGTATTCTGGTATACATTGTCATGTGGATCGTGGTGCCGGTTAACAATGATCCCGCAAAGCGGTTTTCAAAATTCAATGATTTTTATGCGGGCAGTAACCCGTTTAATTCACCGAATGCATATGCGCAGCCGCCGAATACGCCGGAAACTCCGCCGCCTTCGGCCGGCAGCTGGACTTCATCGACTATAAATGAGGAACCTTTTAAAGCTGGTGGCAAGGCGCAGGATTTTAAACCCTATCAGAAGAATAACAATGAGACAGGGCGCACGGTAGGAGGATTGTTCCTGCTGGTGATCGGTATCTATTTTCTGATGAACGAGTTTAATTTTATTCCGTTCTGGTTCAGTATCAGTAAGCTGTGGCCCCTGGTCTTTGTTGCGATCGGTGTAAGCTTTATCCTGAAGTCCAAGCGTAAAAACGCATGGGAGGACTGGAAGGCGCAACAGGAACAGCAAATGAATGCAGACACAGCGGCAACTACACAGGAAACGCCGGTATCTCCGGCAGCTGATGTTCCGCCGGCAGAAAATAAAGCAGACGATAGATTCACTAAAAAAGACTTATAGAGATGAAACTGGATAGGATAATGTGGGGTATAGTACTGCTGTTCATTGGTGGTGTACTCCTTTTGGAAAACTTTGATATCATTGAATTCTACTGGGGAAATGTTTGGCGCTTCTGGCCGATATTTCTGATCATAGCGGGTGTAAATATTCTTTTCAATAAGAACAAATCGCAGATTGGTGGTATTGTTTCCATCGCTGTTCTGGTTGTAACCCTGGGTATATTGTTTTATAAGGGTCAGCAGCCGCGCGGGGGCGGGAACTGGGTAAACCATCATTTCCATGACGACCACGATAACGACAATGATCACGACAATAATGACCGTCAATTTGAATCTCTGGATTTTTCTTCGCCTTATGTGGCGGCGCTGAACGGACGTACGACTTTGAACATCTCTGGTGGAGGAACATCATTTCAGCTTAAGGGAGCCAGCGATAGCCTGATTAATGCCCACGTGGAAAGGAAGGCGGGTAATTTTACACTGGAGACTGTACAGAATGATAGCCTCACTACCGTAAATTTTAAAATGAAGGGCAAGTCGAGCTGGAATATGGGTGATGGTAGCAATGATGTCGATTTCAGGCTAAACACGGGGCCTGTCTGGGAGATCCGCATGAATATGGGTGCCGGCGAGGTAGATTTTGATCTTTCGCCTTATAAGGTTCGTGCTTTTAATTTTGATGGTGGTGCCGCTGCACTGGATATTAAGTTTGGCGACCTGCTGCCCATAACCGACGTAAATGTAAAAACAGGTGTCGCCGAGGTAAAGATCAATGTTCCTGAAGCTTCAGGTTGCAGGATCAGAACTAAAACAGGTCTGTCATCAAAAGATTTCATTGGTTTTAACAAATTGCAGGATGGAACTTATGAGACCCCGAACTATGGCAGCGCTGCGAAAAAGATTTTTATCAATTTGGATGGCGGATTAAGTAGCTTTGAGGTCAAAAGATATTAATGCAGGCTGATACCATTGAATATACTGTAGTCATAGACGGAAAACCCGCAGGGCCTTATTTGCTGACTCAATTACAGGATTTGAACATCCAGCCCGGGACCTTCATCAGGAAGCCGGGAATGGACGATTATAAAGAAGCTCACGAGTTCTCCGAACTGCGTGAGCTTCTTGGTTTTAGTTTCCAGCAGACGGCTCCTCAGTATTTTGCTTCTTTTGACCAGCGCCTGATGGCCTGGACGATAGATTACTTTGTTATTGTACTGGTGTTTGCTGTGGTTCTTCTCATGATCATTTTGGTTATGAACGATAAGGGACCACTGTTCTTTCTGGTGTTCTGGGCGGCGCTGCTTATTCCTGTTGTTAAAATGATATACGGGAGTATTGGAGATGCTTCAGAAAAACAGGGTACGATCGGTAAACGGCTGCTCAATATAAAAGTAACGGATCTGATGGGCAACAGAATTTCTTTTCCGGTTTCACTTCTGCGTAACATTGCTAAAATAATCTCTGCGGCGCCCCTTTGTTTTGGCTATTTATATAGCTTTTTAAATAAAAAGCAGCAGTGTTTTCATGACCTGGCCGCGGGTACACTGGTTATAAAAGACAGATTGATCTGACCAGTCTTTATAAACTTAATCTTTATCTTTGCATCATTATTTGCAGGTCATAATGGAAGAAATTCAATATTCACGTTTTTTAACCCGGGAAGTTCAGATTGGTGATGTGCCGATGGGTGGTTTAAATCCGATCCGGATCCAGTCTATGACTACTACAGATACAATGGATACTAAAGCTACCGTAGCGCAGACCATCAGGATGGTCGAGTCCGGCTGCGAGTATGTGCGCATTACTGCGCCGAGCATGAAGGAAGCGGAGAATCTGGCCAATATTAAAAGGGAGCTCCGGCTGAGGGGATATCATGTGCCACTGGTAGCGGATATTCACTTTACGCCGAACGCGGCTGAGGCTGCCGCCCGCATTGTGGAAAAGGTTAGGGTGAACCCGGGCAATTATGCTGATAAAAAACGTTTTGAGAATATAGAATATACAAGTCTGGCTTACCAGGCTGAGCTGGACCGGATCTATAAGAAATTTATACCGCTGGTGAAAATCTGTAAGGAATATGGTACGGCCATGCGGATCGGTACCAATCATGGTTCTCTGTCTGACCGGATCATGAGCCATTATGGAGATACGCCGCGCGGGATGGTGGAGTCGGCGATGGAGTTTATCCGGATGTGCGAGGACCAGAATTTTTACAACCTGGTGATCTCTATGAAGGCAAGCAATACCCAGGTGATGGTACAAGCTTACCGTTTGCTGGTAGAGACCATGATAAAGGAGGGAATGAATTATCCTTTGCATCTTGGGGTTACTGAAGCAGGGGATGGTGAGGATGGAAGAATTAAATCTGCAGTGGGTATTGGTACTTTGCTGGAAGACGGGCTGGGCGATACGATCAGGGTTTCGCTGACTGAAGATCCTGAATTTGAGGCTCCGGTTGCAAAGGCCCTGGCCTTACGGTATGAAAAACGGGCCATTGATCTGTACGGGAAGCCCCTGTTTATAGGATCGGCACTGCATTTCGGTAGTGAAAGGCTGCCCTATAATCCTTTTGAATACCAGCGCAGGTCTACGGTTCCTGTTCAGCACATTGGTGGTCATCACCATCCGGTTGTAATGCTGGATGTATCCGGACAAAACCTTAAGGATCCTTTTTTTCTCACTTCGGTGGGATATAAATACAGTGCTGGCCTGGATAAGTATAATATGGCCGATCAGGCTTGTGATATGGTTTACCTTGGTGATGCGCTGCCGTCTTTTTCGTTTCCGGGCAACCTGAGACAGATTTATAATTATAGGACCTGGCTGGCTCTTGCTGATAAAAGTAATTGTCACCCTTTGCTCAGTTATCATGATTACCTACTTGCCGGAGCACTGGATGATCAGCTGAATTTTGTAAGCGTTGATGCCGGATCGGATGCAGATCTTTCTGTATTGAAGGATAATGTAATCCTGGTGCTGAATACCACTGCATTACACGGCATGGCTGAACAGCGTGAATTTTTTATCTCCATGATTGACCGCGGCATAAAAATACCGGTAATCATTAAAAGGACTTATGCCGGAATAAAGCCTGATGACCTGATGCTGTATGCGGCTACGGATCTTGGGGCCTTATTGACCGACGGAATGGGCGACGGTGTCTGGATCAGTACGGATGGCAATATTGATCTGTCGCTGATCAACAGTACCAGTTTCGGAATCCTGCAGGCTACACGTACACGCATTTCTAAAACGGAATACATTTCCTGCCCCAGCTGCGGGCGTACTTTGTTCGATCTGCAGGAAACGACTCAGCTGATCCGTTCACGTACAGATCATTTGAAGGGGATTAAGATCGGTATCATGGGTTGTATTGTTAATGGGCCGGGTGAAATGGCCGATGCGGACTACGGTTACGTAGGGACGGGCCCGGATAAGATTACCCTATACAGGGGCAGGGAAGTGGTAAAAAAGAACGTGAATACTGCCCGGGCACTTGATGATCTGATCGATCTGATTAAAGAAGACGGCAACTGGACTGAAGTAAAATAATGCAAATATTTGTATATTCAGCGTTCAAAACTGAATATACAATGAAACTGAAATCTGTTTTAATATTTGTATTGCTGATGACCATATGCTGTACAGGCAGCTTTGCCAGGCAATACACCATAGGTTCTTTTAATGTGCGTTACGACAACGCCGGCGATGTTGGTAATCGCTGGGCTCAGCGGGCACCCGTTGCGGCTAATCTCATAAAATTTCACGGGTATGATGTTTTCGGAGTACAGGAGGCGTTGAAGGGCCAGATCGATGACCTTAGCAATATGCTGCCTGAATTCGGACATTATGGGCTTGGGCGTGATGACGGCAAGGATGCGGGAGAGCATTCTTCTGTCTTTTACCGCAAAGACAAGTTTAAACTATTGAACAAGGGCGATTTCTGGTTATCTGAAACGCCTGACAAGCCTGGTAAAGGCTGGGATGCGAAATGTTGTAACCGTATTTGCAGCTGGGTGTATCTTCAGGATATCAATACGGGTAAAAAATTCTATTTTTTCAACGCTCATTTTGACCATGAAGGAAAAATAGCCAGGGTGGAAAGCGGGAGGCTGATCGTTAAAAAGATTTCGGAGATTGCCGGAGCTGCGCCTGCTATATTTACCGGAGACCTGAACGGTGGCCAAAAAAGTGAATGGTACCTGACGCTGGCCAATTCGGGAATGCTTACCGATACCTATACACAGGTGAAGGAGCCGTACGCAAATAATTCTTCTTTTAATGCCTGGGGTAAAAGTGTGGATGGCAATGAGATCATTGATCATGTTTTCGTAACAAAAGCGTTCACTGCCAAAAGATGGGGCCTACTTACAGATACCTATCACGGGAAGTTTGTTTCAGATCATTTCCCTGTTCTGGTAGATGTGATGCTGAAATAGGTGAAGGTTTAGTTGTTAAACTATTTTTCGTTATCTTAGTAGAGATCAAAAGAAAATTAAATTGTTATGAAAAAAGTATTTCTATCCCTGTTCGTGGCTTTGGTGACCACCGTAACAGTTTCAGCTCAGGACAAGCCTAAAGAGGATAAAAGCAAAAGGCCTAGCCCTCCGGCAGTGGTTACCGAAACCATCAAATCGGGTGCTAAGGTAACGATTGACTATAGCCAGCCTTCGGTAAAAGGAAGGACTATCGGAAAGGAAATTGCTCCTTATGATGGTAAGGTATGGCGTACCGGTGCCAATGAGGCAACTATTTTTGAAGTCAGCAAAGATGTTACAATCGACGGAAAGGCTTTGCCTGCCGGTAAATACTCACTGCACTCTGTTCCCGGTGAAACGGAATGGGTATGGATTTTCAACAAGAGTGCTAACCAATGGGGTTCTTATGAGTACAAGGAAGCAGAAGATGCCCTGCGTGTGACAGCAAAACCTGGTAAGGCAGCGGCTGCTACTGAAAAGATGACCTTTAAGGTTGATAAATCTGGTAAGGTTACCTTGCTTTGGGGTAATATCTCCGTGCCCTTTACTGTGAAATAAATTCTAAAGTCTTATCGGCCACCTGTTGCAGATGCTCAGGGAGGTCGTTTGAAGTATAAGGATGGGAGGCGCCAAATACATGATTGGCGCCTTCTATTTTTTGAATTTTCGCCCTGATCTGCCTCTGTGCCAGTTGCTGGGCTACACTAAAATCTACATTTACATCCTGATCTCCGTGCAGAATAAGCCATGGTTGCTTGACCGCTGCCGCTGCCTTTAATACATCATATGCTTCCCTATGCTCGCGCAGATCATACAACAGGGTTTTGTTCAATGGCATTTCTTCTTTAGTACGTGCGTTGACCACATGGATCTGCCCGGTATGTATCCATTCCTTTTCTTGTTCTTTCTTCCACAAAGAAGAAAAGTCTGCGATGGAAGACCAGGTAATGAGCTTGCTGATGCGTCTGTCTTTTGCTGCTTTTACGATGACTAATCCGCCTCCGCGACTGTGGCCAATAAGATTGACAGAACTTTCGGGAAAGTGCTCCTGATGATAGCTGATCACGGCATCTATATCAAACAGTTCCTTACTGATGGTATTTGACGCAAAGGTTTCCATGTCGGTTACGTCATTAGGATTGGCTGTTGTAACTCCGCTGTGGGACAGGTTGAATTTTAGATAACGATAACCTTTTTCGGCAAACCAGGAGGCGAGAAGGTTGTGCGCACCCCAGTCTTTGAAGCCTTTAAATCCGTGAACAAATATAATGGTGCCTTTTATTGTGTTTTTATCGTCATATATATAATCTCCGTATATCGTTTTTCCTTCTGCTCCGGGCAATGTGAACTGCTCTTTTTGTATCATATAATGCTGTTGTTATGTGGCTTACCCAATATAACAAAAATATTGAACGGATGTTTATGTCAAAATTACTCAATTTAAAATCTTTCTAAATAGCTCTTAATTACAGCATAATGACAGTGGAACAACTACTGGTTATTACTTTTGTTTCGCTAAAAATAAACAGGGTAATACATTTTGGAATATTTAAAGATCATTGCTTTTACACATAAACACATTGACCTGCAGTCGCTGGGAAAATTGGTAATATGTGAGCAGACGCTGGACGATAGGTTGAGGAATATCCAATCTGCATTGGGCGTTAAAGAAATATTCTATGTAGGAACGTGTAACCGGGTTGAATTCGTGTTTACTTCTTCAAGTATTATTGACAAAGATTTTATCCGCCATTTTCTGACGGTACTCAATATGGGGCTGCCCGAGAAATATATGGACGACTTTATTGATAAGGTTTCTGTATATGAGCAGGCTGAAGCTTTTAATCACCTGCTGCGTACTTCCTGTTCGCTGGAGAGTCTGGTGGTGGGTGAGAAGGAGATCCTGGCACAGATCCGTAAGGCTTATGAGGCATGTCGTGTGGCTGGCTTTACGGGTGACTATATGCGGATGATCATGAACCGTGTTGTCAAAACGGCGAAGGAAGTGTATACACATACCAAT
>DATFQH010000195.1:0-6230 GCA_035264385.1 Pedobacter sp. | reverse complement strand
TGAAATACTACAGTGCCCCAAAACATTACAGACACTATAAAGGACACCACGGTAAAGGACACAAGATCAGACAAAGAGGCTAATTAGCACATTTGCACTCATATAGGTCATAATTAAGACCACCAGCACCCCAAATGCCGTAAGCCATTTGGGGTGTTTGTATAAACCAACTATTCTGGTCTTATAAGCCGCAAACAGAATCGTTGTCAGCGTGATCGGTAATATGAATCCATTTACCGCACCAGCCATAATCAACAGATTTACCGGCTTACCCACCGCAATAAATATCAGGGTGGAAACCAGTATAAAACCGATGATCACCTTATTCTCATTGGTCATCACTTTCGTGCTGAATGACTTCAGGAATGACACCGAGGTATAGGCAGAGCCGATCACAGAAGTAATTGCGGCGGCAAACATGACCAAACCAAACAACCTGTATCCTATCTCTCCGGCAGCAAGCCGGAAGATCGAGCCGGTCGGATTTCCCGGATCCACCACAAGCCCCTTACTGATTACCCCCAGAGAAGCAAGGAATAAAAATATCCTCACCAGCGAAGCCACCGAAATACCCATTACCGCACTGGTACTCACCTGCCTTAACGACCCCTGCCCTTTTATTCCCGCATCCAGCAACCTGTGGCCTCCCGAAAAAGTAATATAACCCCCTACCGTACCACCCACCAGCGTTACAATTGTCATGAGGTCGATTTTTAAAGGAACAAAGGTACGCAAAGCAGCCTCCGTAACCGGAGGAACCGAGGTAACGGCAATATAAATGATGATAATAATCATCACCATACCCATCAGCTGCGTAAATCTGTCCATAGCCTTTCCTGCTTCTTTCACCATAAAAATAGCGATGGCAATCCCTGCAGAGATCACCGCACCCGTCAGTACTGGAATACCCAGCAGGGCATTTAAGCCCAAACCCGCGCCCGCCACATTGCCGATGTTGAAAGCCAGACCGCCCAGCACAATTAAAAAGGAAATGAAGCCACCAAGCCCGGGCCAAAGCAAATTAGCAATGTCCTGCGCCCTCTTTTCCGCCACGGCAATTACCCTCCAAATGTTCAGCTGTACCGCAATATCTATCAGAATAGAGGTTAGGATGACAAAACCAAAACTGGCACCCAGCGACTGGGTGAATACGGTAGTCTGTGTAAGGAAGCCCGGCCCTATAGCCGAGGTGGCCATTAAAAACGCTGCTCCGCTAAGCACACCCCAGTTCGTAAGTCTTTTCATCAATGAATCATATAGCCTTATGGAGCCTTGAGCCCAATGTTTACTTCTTTAAAGGCCGTATGTAGTCTGGAAGCGAACTCTACCGCATGTGCAGCATCTCCATGAATACAGATCGTATCTGTTTTGATAGCGATTTCTGAACCATTTGCCGTGGTAACCAGTCCTTCACGCACCATCCTCAAAGACTGTGTAACCGACAGCTCTTTATCAGTGATGAGTGCATTTGCCAGTTTTCTCGGTGTCAGTGTACCATTATCCTGGTAAGTCCGGTCGGCAAACACCTCATTGGCAACCCTCAGGCCGGTATTTTCCCCCGCCCTGATCAATTCACTTCCCGACAAACCATACAAAACCAGTTCAGGATCGACCTTATAAACGGCCTTAGCGATAGCAGCAGCAAGACCAGAATTGACGGCCGCCATATTGTACAATGCCCCGTGTGGCTTCACATGACGTAAAACACCGCCCTCCGACCTCACAAAAGCCCAAAGTGCACCGATCTGGTAAACCACCATATCATAAACCTCTTCTGGCGTCACAGCTATTTCTCTGCGGCCAAAGCCCTGCAGATCAGGAAACCCAGGATGCGCACCTACAGCAACACCCTGCTGCAAAGCCAAACGAACCGTCTTTTTCATCACCGCAGCATCACCCGCATGAAAACCACAGGCAATGTTTGCAGCAGTAATGTACGGCAATATCGCGGCATCGCTGCCGATGGCATAAGCTCCAAAACTTTCGCCCATATCGCAATTCAGGTCGACTGAAAAACTGCCCATGATCTATAAATATTTAAAAGTTATTGTCTGTTTCAATTGCCTGATCTGCTGCTCCCGAAGCAGCAATGCTTCACGCGCCTCAGTTAAATTAACCAATTTAAAGCGAATCTTTTTGCCGCTTTGCATTTGCGCAAGCTTAGCCAGATCTGCACTAATTACCTGCAGCACCCTCGGATAACCACCTGTAGTCTGGTGATCTGCCATCAGCAGGATGAGCTCGCCACTTCCCGTCACTTGCACCGTACCAAAGGTAACAGCAGTAGACAAGAGCTGCCTATCTGCTAACGGCTTCAGAAAAGCACCTTTTAATCTGTACCCCATTCTATCTGCTTCCTTGCTGATCTCATAATCTTCAGCAAACAAAGCACTTAAACTATTATTGTTAAACCATCCATGCTCCGGCCCTTCCATTACCCTGATCGATGCATCATTTAAATCAGGATAGAGCCGGAGATCCAGCGACCAATTGAAGTTGCGCTTTTCAGCAGTAAAAGATCGTTTAAAAAGCAACATGTCGTTAGTTTTTAAAGCATGGCCGTCGAGGCCGCCAAAACCAGCCTTCAAATACGTCGACTTACTACCAAGTACAACCGGCAAGTCAAAACCCCCGGATACCGAGATGTATGCCCGGCAACCGCTTACCGCAGCACCAAAGCTCAGTACAGAACCCTTCGAAATCAATAAAGGCCGCCACATCTTTACAGCCACATCGTCTACCATAGGGCTCAGATCGCCACCGGTAACCGCAATCAGCTGGTCCTGTTCAAACATCAGTTTAGGTCCCATCAGTGTACACTCTAACCCAGCCTCGGCCCTGTCATTACCCAGCAGCAGATTACCGATCTGCAGCGCCAGTGTATCCATGGCACCGTTTACGATAATGCCATCTTTTTTATATCCCGTTCTTCCCAAATCCTGCACGGTGGTCAGTAAACCGGCCTTCAAAACCCTAATACCCATCATTACCCTCCTTTATCAGATCAAACTCCAGCTCTGTAATCGCCACAAAACGCAGCCTGTTTCCAGCTTTAAGCAAAGCAGGAACCTCCCTGTCTGCATCAAAAAGATTCAAAGGTGTGGTTCCTATAATCTGCCAGCCGCCAGGTGTATCTATGGGGTATACGCCTGTCTGCAAACCCGCGATCCCTACAGAACCTGCCGGCACAATCGCACGTGGCGTCTCTTTTCTGGGCATCGCAATCCGTTCGTCCATACCACCCAGGTAAGGGAATCCCGGCGCAAAACCAATCATATGAACCACATATTCATTAGCCGTATGCAGGGCAATAACCTCCTCGGGCGAAATTCCTGCTGCCGCAGCCACCAATTCAAGATCTGGGCCCTCACCACCGCCATATAAAACCGGAATCTCTATCAATACAGGCTGCACGGCAGATCCTTCCGACTCTTCAAGCTCCGCCAACATCTCTTCCATCATCACCGCAACGGTTGGATAATCGGTAACCAACGGATCGTAAAAAATCGTGATGCTCACATAAGCAGGCACATACTCAACAAGACCATCAAATGAATATTCGTCCAGAAAAGCACAGATCCTTACAATCAGTTCCCGAACTTCTTCACTAATTACCGGTCCAAAAGCCAATGCAACCGCCGAATCCCCCAGGGGATAAACACTTTTATTCATTCCATCGTTCCTCACATTTTACTCAGCAGCTTACTTTTACCCTTCACCACCTGCTGAAACATCGGATCCTCTCCACAATGCTTTTTACCTTCAGCTATTGCATCAGCAACCTTTTGCTTCTGATTTTTAGTAAAGTAATAAAGGACAGCGCCACTAAAGGACATCCCCATCAGAGTTTGGTTCTTATCCTGATGATCATTGAAAGAATTGAGCTCAGTTACCATCAGTTTATAATATTTCTCTCCATTAGCCAGCTGTTCCTTTTCAAAACTTGTAGCAGAAAGAAAGGCATAATTATACAGATAAAAGGACCTCACCTTAACATTTGTTTTTATAAAATCATACTTCGACGACCATGCATCCAGATTCTTAAGATTTTGAACAGAACCAGTACTGCTCATTCCCTTTCGCAGAATACAATCGATCAGCATGGAACTCATCAGCGGGTTCTTTGGGTTTTTTATTACCCCCTGCTCTGCATAATCCCTCGCCTCATCCAGCTTACCAGCCAAATAGAGAAATCTTGCAGTTTCCTGAAGGTACTGGTCTTCGATATCCCTTTTCAATGAAGCATCTTTAAGGTTAGCGTAGATGAAATTATAAACACTATCATTTTTTGCCTTCAGCGACGATCTGAACAGGTTACTGGTCATCGCATCAAAAAATTTAAACTTTAAATAATCATTACTCTCCACACTGGTCTCGCTATTCACCAACATCGTAAGCGCTTCCCACTCGTGCATTTGCTCGAATTTAAAATTCCTGATCAGTTCCGCCAGCATCGCGACCCGTTGAAACTCATGCTTCTTTGCCGGATAAAGTACATTGGCCTTATAAATGTCTGAATATGCGTCTGCAAATTCCTGTTTTTCGGCATGCGATACAAACTTATTGTAGTATAAAAGCCCTACTGCTTCCTTAAAAGATATATTTGATTTGCCGTAGAAAAACTCATTGAAAGCCTTATCAACTCCTGTTTTATCCACATAAGCCTGTTCCAGATATTTTGACTTGATGAGGTCTTTGATATAAGTTTCTTTTCCTTTTTCCGTAGGTACATAATAGCCCTTGGTCGGATCAGTAGTTTCAATCATGATGTTGAACTGATCCGGATAAGCCACGACATACACATGTGTAGGCATTTCCTTAATCTGGTAAGGAATCTTCAAAGACTCGAGTATATACGCATAAAGAATTGACGCATTGACGCACTGGTAAGTTCCCGAACTGAAGATCTGATCGAACGAAGCGGTATGTTCGTATTTTTTCAGAAAATGAGCGTGAATCTGGTTAAACACGGGCTTTAGCTTTTTCTCAGGTTTTCCTGAGGCCTCATTGGCCCAGTTTAAACCAGTAATGAACGCATCAACCTTATCAACATAAACTTGCGCGTCCGTTTCAGGCATGTTTGCGAGCAGGGCAAGTTTGAATGACGCCTTATAATCACCCAAAGCACTAATGGCGGCTTTTTCTGAGTCGTTGTGGTACTTGATGAATTTTTCCTGCGCAAACCCAGGCAGAGCAAAAAGAACAACTAAGAGTAATGTGGTATGGAGACGGATCATTAGAAGAATATTAACTTTCCTAATGTAGTAAATATCCGAATCATCTTTATATGCGGGCAGTTGATTTTAAGCCCTTTAAAATTAATCTTCCAGTTTTGTAAACAATTTTGACCGATAAAATCTGATAACACATCATTTACCATAACCCGCTACCCGGACACAATCCTGCTGAATTCGGTGCAATACCGGATGTACTTTCCTTAGGCCTTCCGTACACCCTTCTTAGTCCCACCTTAGACCTTCCTTAGTCCTTTGATCTACGCAAGGTCTAAGCAAAGCCTACCCGAACTACTTGCATATGCAGACAGATCATGTTTTAGTTCTCCTTTCATATAAAGTAAATTATTGAAAAGTTATTTCGCTTTAGAAGCAACCATTCAAAATATGTTGCGTAATACAAGTTGTATACACAAGAACATTTATGAAAACATACTCGACAAATCTGCGACTAGTTGTGCAGCAGCAAATCGCGAAAAAACTCTTGGGGCTCAGTCTTTTGGCAGTATTGCTTTGCTTCAGCGCGTGCAAAAAAAACCAGGCACCGGTTGTCATTATAGACGATAAAGAAGATAAATACGAAGATCCGGCGTTCACATCCTTCAGCCCTTCTGAAGGGGCTATGAACACCGTTATCACCATAAATGGAAAGGGATTCAGCATTATCCCTGAGCACAACGACTAAATTCGATCAGCCCAGCGGGATCGCTATCGATGCTCATGGCAAAATCTATGTCGCAGATACCCTCAATTCGCGAATTCGAAAACTTAGCTAAGTTATTAAGGTTATACAAATGATGGGGATTTATAAATAAATCCCGAAATATTAAGCACTTCAATTATGATAGAGACGCACAATCTGGAGCGATTTATTACGGCACAAAAAGCAGTTTATCAGACTGCCCTTTCAGAGATCAGGTGGGGCAAGAAGCATACCCACTGGATGTGGTATATTTTTCCGCAGATCCAGGGACTTGGATTTACAGATACGTCCAA
>DATFQH010000194.1:0-9352 GCA_035264385.1 Pedobacter sp. | reverse complement strand
TATCTAAATAAGCAGAAGTGGAATGTGCCTGAAAAAATATCAGTACTTAGTTTTGATGAGTCCGACGCGTTCGATCTTTTTTATACGCCAATAACTTTTTCAAGACAACCTCTAACGGAGATGGGCAGTCTGGCGGTCACTAATCTGATCAAGCTGATGAATGGCGACAATCACCTCAGGCAAATAAGTCTGGAAGCCAGACTGGTAGCGGGAAACTCCTGTAAAGAACAATAATTTTTTTACCATAAAATTTAAACGATTAAAGTGGATTTACGATAATTTTTTAACCCTTTTTAGCAGCCGATCGCGATTTAATTTAAACGATTAAAGTGAAGTATCTTGAATTGAATTCTAACCAAAAACCAAATATTATGAAACAATTTTTAATGATGATTTTCCTGTTTTTATGGCTGGGCGGGTACGCCCAGCAGAAAACGGTATCGGGAAGTGTCACCGACAGGGAAATGAAGACGCCCATTTCGGGGGTTACCGTAAAATCAAACCGTCAAACCGTATTGACTGGCATTGATGGGAAGTTCAGCCTTGAGGCTTCCCTGAATGAAACAATCTCTTTTTCCTATGTTGGAATGAAACCGGTGTCGGTTTTACTTACAGGACAATCTGAGATTGCTGTAGCCATGGAATATGAAGCTGGTAATTTAAACCAGGTCGTGGTTACGGGTTATTCCTCTCAGAAAAAGGCCGACCTTACAGGTGCTGTTTCGGTAGTTAAAACCCAGCAGATCAAAGATGTGCCCCTGGGGAACCCAATTAAGGCGCTTCAGGGAAGGATTCCTGGCGTCTACATAACAACTGATGGGTCTCCTGCAGCAGCAGCAACGGTCAGAATACGCGGGATCGGTACTTTGGGTAATAACAATCCACTTTATGTCATAGACGGTATCCCGACAGAAAGGGGACTGAATGAAATTAACCAGGCTGACATAGAGTCAATGCAGGTTTTAAAGGATGCCTCGTCTGCCTCAATCTATGGCTCAAGAGCTGCCAATGGCGTAATCATTGTGACCACGAAGAAAGGTAAAGCGGGGACCAGTAAAATTGATTTCAATTCTTCTATCTCATCACAGACTTACCTCACTAAGGTCTCTGTGCTTAATGCTGAGCAGCGTGGTCGCGCGTACTGGCAGGCTGCCGTAAACGATGGTCCGGGCAACGATCCTAACCTCAACCAAATTTATAAATACGACTGGAATGGTGACTTCAACAACCCGGTACTCAATGGTGTGCTGTATCCGGAATTTATTGATGCCGCAAAAACTATGAGACCTGCTGATACCAGATGGTACGATGAAATTTCCCAGACCTCCTTTATTAAAAGTAATGATCTTACATTAAGCAGCGGTACTGAAAAAGGCAATTCACTTTTCTCTTTGAGCCATTACGACAATTCCGGTATTATTAAGGGATCAGCGTTAAAAAGAATTACCGGAAGAGCGAATTCTGAATACAGGATGTTCAATGACAGATTGGTTATCGGGGAGTATTTGTCGGGAACTTATAGTGTGGGAACATCCGTGCCAGCAGGATCCATTGTAGAGCTTTCCCTTTTAGCTCAGCCTGTTGTTCCGGTGCATACAATTCAGGGAGGCTGGGGCGGTCCTGCCGCTGGGATGACGGACCGTCACAATCCAGTAAGGCTGATTGAGGACAATAAACAAAATAAAACGCGGTTTTTCAGGATTTTCGGAAACGCCTATGCCAGTCTGAAAATCATTCCGGAACTGACCCTTAGAACAAACATAGGTATCGACTATAATGGAGACTATGCGCGAACACTTCGAAAATCGTATGTGTCCGGATTTTTAGTCGATCCATCCAATCAGGTCACTGCGACTCAAAACTACAGCGGAAACTGGGTGTTGCAGAACACTCTTGATTTTAAGAAAATCATCGGCGACCATGATATTCAGCTTCAGGCTGGAAGCGAGCAGATTAAGTTTACAGCGCAAAGTTTTTTCGGCTCCCGGCAGGGTTACGCTTTGGAAAATATTGATTATGCCTATCTCAATGCTGGTTCTACCACTAAGGATAATGGTGGAAGCGGAAGCGGCAATTCCCTGCTTTCCTTTTTTGGAAAAGCAAACTATAGTTTCAAAAATAGATACCTGGCATCATTTACGATGCGCCGGGATGGCTCTTCCAAGTTCGGGTCTGAGAGCCGGTATGCTTACTTTCCTGCGTTTTCATTAGGATGGCGGTTAAGCGAGGAGAGTTTTATTAAGGATCTGGTTCCGTCTGTGTCAGACTTAAAGCTTAGGTACGGCTGGGGAAAGAATGGAAATCAGTCCATAGCTAACAATGCGGTTTATGATCTGTATTCTGCGATTTACGGTACGGACAATACCTTCAACAGGGATAATGGTAGTGCTTATGATATCAATGGCGGAAATTCAGGTCAGCTTCCTTCTGGATTTACCAAAACTCAAAGAGGAAACAGCGCGCTGAAATGGGAGACCACGGTTCAATCAAACTTTGGTCTCGACTTTGGATTTTTTGAAGGGAAACTTTCAGGCTCCGCTGATTATTATATTAAAAAAACAACCGATATCCTGCTGACCCCTCCAAGCCTGGCTGTGATCGGTGAAGGTGGTGATCCCACCGTAAACGGCGCATCTATGAACAACAAGGGCTTTGAGTTCCTGGTCAACTATGATGGCAGCATTGGCGAAGAATTCACGTTCTCACTGTCTGCAAATGTGTCCACCTATCGCAATAAAATCACTTCGCTACCGCAAAACTCGCTGACTGCCTTTCCGGGCAACGGAAACGATAAGATTATCCTTGGCAGATCGGTCAGCAGTTATTTCGGCTACCTCGCCGATGGACTGTTCCAGAATCAGTCCGAGGTGGATGCGCATGCAGTTCAAAACGGCAAGGGTATCGGAAGAATACGATATAAAGATGTTAACGGTGATGGGATTGTAAACGGTGCTGACCGCGATTATATAGGTGTAAGTGATCCTGATTTTATTTACGGCTTTAATTTAAGTGCCAACTACAAGAAGTTTGATGTGAGTGTGTTTCTGCAGGGCGTTCAGGGCGTGCAAGTAAATAACTCAAGTAAAATCTACACAGATTTCTCTTCGATATGGCCCGGTACAAACTGGGGAAGCAGGGTTCTTGACGCATGGACACCACAAAACTCGGCTTCCAGTATTCCAGCACTCACACTTGTCAACAGGAACGATGAGAGCCGGTTCTCTACCTACTTCCTTGAACCGGGTTCTTACCTGCGCTTAAGGAATGTACAGATAGGTTATGATATTTCTGAGCTTTCCAATAAGATTCATATCAAAAGCGCAAGATTTTATCTGCAGGGAAGCAATTTGCTGACTATAAAGAGTAAAAACTACACAGGTCCGGATCCTGAAGCGCCCAACAGCACTTTCCCGATTCCGGCCATTTATACAATTGGACTAAATATTACACTCTAACCAGATTAAATGATTATGAAAAGGTTTATATTTTTGATTCTAGGCATGGTTTTGTTTAGCCTGGCCTGCCAAAAGGCACTTGATGAAACTCCGCAGGGTGTGATCTCGGGCGATGCGCTGAATACTCCCGAAAACGTTGAAAAAATGGTTATTTCGGCCTACTCAGGTCTTGGAAATGACGATATCCATACCTCATTTTCACTTTGGCCCTGGGGGAGCATGCGGAGTGGTGATGCTTACAAGGGGGGCGATAGCCCCGGAGACAATACCGATTGGCATAGTTATGAATTGTTTTCTTCCAACCGTCCCGAGCTGGCAAATACAGATAAGATGTGGTACTTTTTATACGTGGGCATTTCCCGTGCGAATGATGCTTTGCGAAGGATCAACCAGGTGGAGGAAAATGTGTATCCGCTGAAAAAAAGCAGGCAGGCTGAGGTCCGGTTTATACGGGGACATTTTTATTTCTTGCTCAAAATCTTGTATAAGCATGTACCTTTTATTGATGAAACAATTCCTGAGAAAGAATATGGCACAGTTTCCAACCGCGCACTCACTAATGATGAACTGTGGGATAAGATTGCGTCTGATTTTAGCTTTGGCTCCGAACATCTGCCAGTATCGCAACCGCAGGTAGGTCGGGTGAACAAACAGGCAGCTCTCGCTTACCTGGCAAAGGTGAAACTTTACCAGGCGTATGTGCAGGATGAAAAACATAACGTGACATCTGTTTCCAGCGAGAAGCTTGGGGAGGTAATTGCCTTGGTCGATCAGGTGACTGCCTCCGGGAAGTACAAACTGAATGCGGATTTTGCCAGTAACTTCCTTACCCAGTTTGATAACAGTCAGGAGTCGGTATTTGCGGTCCAATATTCCAAGGAGGATGGAACTCCAAAGGGTAGACTGAACATGGGCGTAGCGCTGAATTATCCAATGAACAAAGAGTTCGGCTGCTGCGGTTTTCACCTTCCAAGTCAGAATCTGGTCAACTCATTCAAAACAGACGCCTCAGGTCTTCCACAGTTTACAACATTCAATAATTCTGACGCGAAAGAGGGCGATGATTTCAAAAACAATACTTTTGATCCCCGACTGGACCACACCGTAGCCATACCTGGACATCCTTATAAATATAGCCTGAATAATGTTTATCAGAAAACCTGGGCGCGGGCGCCGCAGATTTATGGGTATTTTTCGACGCTAAAAGAAACCGTAGCTCCCGACGATCCATCCTTCCAAAAGATTCCGCCGTTTATGTCAAGTTCTAAGAACACGGATATACTCAGGTATGACGACCTGCTGCTTTGGAAAGCTGAAGCGCTTATAAAGTTAAACAGGCACAACGAGGCGCTTCCTCTGATCAATAGCATCAGGGAAAGGGCTATTAATAGTACACAGCGGCTCAAATATGCGGACGGTACGTTTTTCTCCACTTATAAAATGGATGTTTATAAACCAGAAGTGAATTGTAATTGGTCTCCGGAGTTTGCCTGGCAAGCCTTGGTGTGGGAAAGAAGGCTTGAATTCGCGATGGAAGGAAACCGGTTCTTTGATCTGGTCAGGTGGGGTAATGCCGCAGAATACCTGAATAAATATTTTAAGGAAGAATCAGCAAAAAGGGCCTATCTTAAAGAAGCACAATTTAAGAAGAACCGTGACGAATATCTTCCGATTCCACTTGCACAGCTTAATTATAGCAGGGGAGTTTATACACAAAACTTTGGTTGGCAATAAACTAATACAAAAACAAATGAAACTAAAAACAAATGTGTTGTTAATCGCGCTGGTTGCAGCAACCGGCGGCCTTCTGTTTGGATTCGATACCGGGGTAATTTCCGGAGCACTTCCTTTTTTGAAGCAGCACTGGTCACTGAGTGATTCAAGCGTGGAGTGGGTTACTACAACTGTATTGATCGGAGCAGTTATTGGCGCCATTGGCAGCGGAAAGTTGTCCGACATCATCGGCAGAAAAAGAATGATTATTATCAATGCAGTTATTTTCGCACTGGGCGCTGTCGGGTGCGCTTACGCGCCAAATTTAACTGTGTTGATCATCATGCGAATATTGATTGGCGTTGCCATCGGCATCACTTCCTTTGTGGTACCAATGTATATTGCTGAGATTTCCCCGAAACGTTCCAGGGGAGCCCTGGTGACGCTTAATCAGCTGATGATCACTATCGGTATCCTAGCATCCTACATCACAGACTATGCCTTATCTGATGACAGCGACAGTGAGTCCTGGCGATGGATGTTTCTGGTCGGCCTGGTGCCGGCTGTCATATTACTGGTGGGAATGTTTTTTCTGCCGGAGACACCCAGATGGCTCATCAGCAAGAACAGAACAGAAGAAGGAAAGCGGGTTTTGCAGCAGGTCGAAGAGCCTGAACTCGTGTCTTCCACACTGATTGATATCGAAAATGAGGTAAAAAAGGAATCCCAGAACCGGGCTTCTGTCGCAGACATATTTAAGCCATGGCTCCGTGTCCCACTAATGATAACCATCGGAATATTTTTCTTTCAGCAGTTTTCTGGTGTAAATACGATCATTTATTATTCTCCGATCATCTTCAAAATGGCGGGTATTGTCAGTAACACCCAATCTATTATACCTGCCATTATCATCGGGACTGTAAATGTGCTGGCCTGTTTTCTTTCGATTCTGTTACTGGACCGAATCGGCCGCAGGCGACTTTATATCATCGGGATTTGGGGAATGATACCATCACTTGTTCTTTTGGGTGCATGTTTTCATTTTAAGGAGGCGCTTGGTGCGAGTCTTCCCGTGTTTGCGGTAATTAGTATCGTTTGTTACATTATATTTATTGCCATCAGCCTTGCACCACTGGGCTGGCTTTTAATCTCAGAAATCTTTCCGTTGAATGTCAGAGGTATTGGGATGAGTATAGGATCACTTGCCCACTGGGCATTCAATGCGGTAATTGCTTTTACTTTCCTGAAACTAGTCAACGGACTTGGAATAGACATCACTTTTTGGTGCTATGCAGGAATATGTCTGGCAGGGGCCATTTGGGGATATTACTATATTCCTGAAACTAAAGGCAAGTCACTGGAGGACATAGAAGCATTCTGGCGCAAAAACAAAGATCCGAGGAAACTTTAATAAACATTCTATTCAAATTATGAAACACTTTTTATTTGTTGTCCTGTCGTTTTTCAGTTCCTTAGTTTATGGCCAGCTCGGGGTAAATTATGACCCGTCGATTCAGTCGACCGGTAACATGCAGTACTGGCGACCAAAAGGAAATCTTTTTGTAGGGGACTGTATGCCCTATTACCGTGATGGCATGTATTCTTTTTATTGGCTTCTCGATTCAGCTCACCATGCCAGTCTCAAAGGACTCGGGGGTCATCAATGGGCACTGAGCACAACGCATGATCTGAAGACCTGGAAACAGGAGCCGGTCGTGATCGGGATTGATGAAGATTGGGAAAAATCAATCTGCACCGGGTCAATTGCGTATTATCATGGGACTTATTATGCTTTTTATGCCACCAGGCTGATCGACAAAGAGGGGAAAGTAAATGAGCAGCTGAGTTACGCTACCAGTAAAGACGGGGTTCGTTTCGATAAACAAAAACCCAACCCATTTTACACTTCCGCCAGGGGTTACAGCAAAAGGGATTTCAGGGATCCCAAAGTATTTATAGACGAAAAAACAGGGGAGTTTCATCTGTTTGTTTCCAGCTGGCAGGAAGACCCTGTTTTGAAACATGCGGGTGGTAGCCTGGTACATCTTGTGTCCAAAGACCTCAAACAATGGGATCTGAAAGAACCGGTGCTAACCGGCCAGCCTTCGGTTCCGGAATGCCCTGATTATTTCTTTTGGAAGGGATGGTACTACCTGGTTTACGGAGATAATGGTGACACCTATTATGTCAAATCAAAAGGCCCATACGGTCCCTGGGAGGAGCCGAAATTTCAAGCCTTCAATGAGTCCTGGTCGAATGTTCTGAAAACTGCTTCTTTTAAAAATGACCGAAGGATATCTGCTTCCTGGGTGCCTTCCAGACGAGACAATAAGGATAATGGTGCGGAGATGTTTGGTGGAAACGCGTTGTTTCGGGAAGTCACACAACTCCCAGATGGAACGCTGGAAACGAGCTTCCCCGTGGAAATGATTCCTGCACACGCCGCTGCGATACAAACTGTATATGTGAAAGATTCTTTTTCAAAAACTGACATACAAAACAATCTGATAGTGTCGGCCCCGAACGGTGTGGGCGCAGCTCATATCGAAAATGTTCCCATGAATGCCCGGATCACTATGGAAATCGAACCTCTGGGTACAAATGATGAATTTGGGTTTTACCTCAGATCAGATGCAAACGCTGCAAATGGATACAGGACTAGTTTTTCCGCGATCAATCAGACGGTGCAGCTGGGCAATACAGATATTAAGGCTGTAGGCGGTCTGGATAAACCGATCAAGATTGATCTGATCATGACAGATAGTATTATTGACTTGTGCATTGACGGCCGACGATGTGTTGTTAACCGTTCTCCCGAACAGAAGGGAAGCCTGTTGTGGTTTTTTGCTAAGCATGGAACAGTAAAGTTCAAATCTGTAAAAATTAGTCCTTTAATTATTCAAAAAGATAAATAATATGTTATTAGGTTTTGACATAGGCGGTACAAAATGCGCGGTGATTATAGGAAGGGAATGTAGTGATGAGATGCAGATCGTTGATAAGCGTATCCTGGCAACTGAACATCCGGTACATGAAATGATTTCTTTGCTCTTCGAAACAGCAGAACAATTGTTATCAGATAATTCAATTCCGATGCAGTCAGTAAGTGGTATTGGAATCAGTTGCGGCGGTCCG
The DNA here is from genome assembly GCA_035264385.1 of Pedobacter sp. GTDB lineage: Bacteria > Bacteroidota > Bacteroidia > Sphingobacteriales > Sphingobacteriaceae > Pedobacter. The sequence continues at coordinate 1,049 of DATFQH010000194.1, read as the reverse complement.
CTCAGCAGTACCAAAGGACTTATACTGTCACCACCCAATCTTCCGGGCTGGGATAACATTCCAATTGTGGAAATGACAGAAAAAAGATTCGGCATAAAAGTCCTTCTGCAGAATGACGCCAATGCAGGGGCAGTCGCTGAATGGAAATACGGTGCTGGAAAGGGAGTGAATAACATGATTTTTCTAACCTTTGGCACCGGGATGGGTGCGGGTCTTATTCTGGATGGCAAGCTTTATTCGGGAGCCTCGGACCTTGCCGGGGAAGTAGGCCACCTTAGATTATCGGAGATGGGGCCGGTGGGGTTCGGGAAACCGGGGTCATTTGAAGGCTGGTGCAGCGGAGGAGGAATCGCTCAGATAGGGCAGATGCTTGCCAGACAACAGATACAAATGGGTAAGAAAATTTCCTTTTGTAACGGTATTGATAAGCTTGCTCAGGTAAACGCAAGGGTCATCGCCGAAGCAGCCTTAAAAGGCGACGCTACTGCGATAGAAGTGTATAGATTATGTGCGCAGTATCTGGGACGTGGCCTTTCAATTCTTATTGATGTTCTGAATCCCGAAATGATTGTACTTGGAAGTATATTCGGCCGCGCCCGGGCATTGCTTGAGCCTGAAATGATCCGCATAATTCAACAGGAAGCATTTGGAGATTCATATCTGGCCTGTCAGATCGTCCCTGCGGGGTTGAAAGAACAAATAGGAGATGTAGCGGCGCTTTGTCTTGCCTCAATGATCAGTGAAAAATAAGAATTTAACTTTTTATCTACACTCAATTAACTAAACACATAATCTCAATTAATGAAACAGAAAATATTCAATTATGCGCTATCTCTGCTGGCTGTCATTTTCAGCCTGTTATTTTCAGGTTGCGCCGGGAAACAACAAGCTGTTCAGCTGTTGTTAAAGTCTTCTCCCTGGCAGTTTTCTGAAGGTTCTGCGCTGAGCACACTTTCATCGAAAAACAATAAAGCAACCTTCAGTGCCCCGTCTGACAGCAGCAGCTTCACGATCAAATTACAGGTTCATCTTAAGAATGAAACGTCCGT
>DATFQH010000193.1:0-10518 GCA_035264385.1 Pedobacter sp. | reverse complement strand
ATCATCTACCTCTGCGCCAAAATAGCCGACTCTTGGATCGTCGCGCCGCGGGCGAAAATCATTCTCCGGTACCTCAAGAAAAGAGTGCTGCATTTTTACGCGCACATAACGGGCGTCCGTAATATCCTTACCGCCGCTATTCATCGGCATAGGATTATCATAGGCAAGCTCTGCTACCACATCCGTGTTTTTTGGGAAGGAACGGACCTTTTCATATTTAGATTTACCCGGATTCAGATTACCAAGGTTAAACACAGCACCCGGAGGCATTCCCGGAGGGAATACCGGTTTAACAGGGTCAAGTTTATCACCAATAAACAACCCGTCCACAGCGATCAGGTAACCCGTTTTATCTTCAACAGAAAACTTGTCATTAAAAAACACCGCATCAGACACATCGACATTAGCAGCCTTACTCACCGCATTGTTCTTATCATAATAAAAATTAGTATTTTTTTGCAGAAACTCAATTTTATCATCACTTTTCCTGATGTAAAACAACATGGTATTCCTGATCATATTCTGATTCAGGAACAGCGTAGTAGGCCCACCCATTGAAAAGCTTTGGTAAATATAATTCTTACCCAACTGATCTTTAGAAATGTACATTTGCAGGCTTCCCGTAACGGTATCCTTGTACAATCTGAATAATCCGTCAATCTTTTTGCTCGATTTGATCTTGTCTTCGAGCGTGGTTTTTGGAGGAGTTGCTTTTTTAATAGAATCTAATACAGCTTTTTTTACAGAATCTGCTACAGACACCGGCTTTTTCTTTTCCTGAGCAGCGGCTCCAAATGCCAAAAGCATGGCCAGGGAGCATAAAATGGTTCGTTTGATCATGATGTAGTTAATTTCTACTAAAATATAAAAATTATCTTATAGACCTATACCCTAATTCTGCACCCCCACTAACCGGCATAAGTGCTCCGGTAATGAACCTTGCTTTGTCAGACAGCAAAAAAACACAGGCATCAGCAATCACGTCACCGTCAGGGCAATAGCCCATAGGATGTATATCATTCAGGTATTGCACTATCGAGTCCGGGTCCTTCTGTTCAGCACTCCACTTCCGTAGCATAGGTGTCCACACCCCTGCCGGAAGTACAGCATTTACACGGATCCGGTAAGGTGCATAATCAAGCGCCATAGATTTGGTGAGTGTGTTCATTGCACCCTTTGTCGCTGTATAAGCTGCATGATTCTCCTGTCCGATCTTTCCAACCAGGCTACTTGTATTCAATATGCAACCCTCTGATGCCTTTAAAGCTTCAAAACCATACCGTGTAGTATATAGCAAACTTTTCAGGTTCACCTTGATCAACCGGTCCCATTCGTCATCTGTAGTCTCATGCAGCGGCTTTGACGGACTTGCAATACCTGCATTATTATGTATCGCATCAATTCTGCCGTACTTTTCAAGCGTTTTCTCTATCGCACGCTCTACATCAGCAGCACTTGAAACATCGCAGACAATTCCCAAATGTCCTTCACCAAGCAACAGTCCCGCCTCTTCTACAGTTTCCCGGCTAGAGGCTGCGACCACTACTTTCGCACCCTCACTTGCATAAGCCTTTGCGCATTCCAAACCAATTCCCGCCGATCCTCCTGTCAGGAAAATTACTTTATCTGATAATTGCATCTTCTGTTTCTTTAATCCGTATGGAAAACCTCTTCCATATTTTTCCATATTTGTTTCTTTGCCGCCGCTTCGGGCAAAGGTGTCTGGCAAGGGTCCGTTTCCTTCCACCAGCGCCGTGTATCAGGGTCTTCGGCCATCTTTTTCATATCTCCCTCAAAATCCTTCCCAACGTATTCAAAGTAGCTAAAAAGATAATATTGGTTATTTATGTTCTGCACATAGATAGAATAGTTACGGATATTGGATGTACTGATCTTTTTCAATATTTTCGGCCAGACCTTTGCATGCAGCTGCTTGTAATAAGCCATCTTCTCTGTCTTCAAGCCGGTCACAGACCCAAATCTTTTTATTTCAGTATTGATCTCATTTTCTCTGCATGCAACAAACTGCAGCATCAGCAGAACCATATAAATTCCGTATATTTTTTTCATCTATCTGAATATATAATATAACAAACCCACTAAAATTAGTAACAGACCTGATAACACTTTATAATTTCCTATGCCATTCCATCCAGTACTTTGCAAAGGTTCCAGCGGCGACTTCCAATATAATTCTGCACTTTCCCTGGTATGCACCACAGGAAACCGGTAAGACAAGATTACCTGCATGACTACGCATACACAAAAAAGATAAAATGCCATCATCATAAAGGGAATATGTCCGATCAGTGTTTCCGGATAAAGCTTATTGATCACAAACACCACTACGCCAAGCCCAGAACCAATCCAAAGCGTAAGTTTAGCCGATATGGCTGAAGCCCCCTTCCAGAATATGCCCAGCAGAAAAACACAGGTAATGGGCGGGGCAATATGCGCAATAATGTCATTAATCCCGCTAAATATACTTTCATACTGATCAAGCAGCGGGAGCAGCGCCAATGAGAATACCAGTGCGATTCCGGCAGCGATCTTTCCGCTCAGCACAAGCTGTCTGTCGGTCGCTTGTGGCTTGTATCTCTGGTACATATCATAGCTGACCATTGTAGAAATCGAATTCAGCGCACCGGCTACCTGGCTCATCAGACCAGATAATAAAGCTGCCACCAGCACCCCAATCAATCCGGACGGCAAAAGCTGTGTGATCATCAGCGTGTAGATTCCTTTAGAATTTACCTGGCCCTGCGCATCAAATCCCAAGCTACTGACATCAAGCTGACCCGTCTTTGTTAGCGTATAGGCAAACAGACCCGGCAGCACAAAAATGAATACCGGCAATATTTTAATGAATCCGCAAAATAAAGGTCCGACCCTTGCATGATTCTCATCCTTAGCACCCAAAACACGCTGTACAATGGTCTGGTCCGCACACCAGTACCAGATCCCCAGTATCGGATAGCCTAAAAACACTGTATACCATGCCATCCCACTGCTATCGCCATGTGGCCGCATCATAGATAATTTATCCATATCCTCACTTGCCTTAAGTACCTCTACCATGGGCTTCCAACCCCCCATCTTATGAAAAGCCGCGTAGCTGATGATGAATGCTCCCGTCAGCAAAACCACAGTCTGAATGGACTCAGTAACCACTACCGCCTTCAATCCTCCTATTATCGTATAAATAGCCGTAATGAGACAGATCGCTATCACACTTACGTACATATTCAAACCAAATAAAGTTTTCAAAACAATGCCACCTGCAAGCATAGAAAAAGCAATATGAATGATGATGGCAGAAACTACAGAGATGATCGCAAGCCAGTCACGGCTCGAACGATCATACCTCCTTTCCAGAAAATCCGGAAGTGTAGAAACACCTGATCTGATATAAAAAGGTACAAAAAATAAAGCCAGTAGGATCAGTGTAAACGCAGCCATCCATTCAAAGTTTCCGTTTAGCAAACCACTGTCGAACCCACTTTGCGCCAGGCTCACCAGGTGAACTGTAGAGATGTTAGTCGCAAAAAGAGCCAGACCAATCGACGGCCATTTCAGTGTCTTACCTGCCAGAAAATATTCTCCTGCAGCATTTGTCTTGCTTTTTGTTCGGTGTGTGAGGCCTACCCAAAGCCCCACCGCCAATATTCCAAGAATATAAAAAATGCTAATACTTAGATCTAAAGATTTTAACATGCGTTTAATTTATTAAAAAGGCTTCAGATCACAGCTGCTCCCAGCCTCCATAGGGGTAATATATACTCCATTCTCTATCCTCACCGGATTTACGAAATGTTGCTGCAAATGAGGAATATGCTCGAGAAACAAAGCCTCGTGCCCCATCGAAATATGATTGAAAAGCACCAAATGCTGATGTAGCTGCCCCATATCTCCCACATGCGGAACAACAGGAATATTGAATTTTCTACAAAGCAAACTGATCGTGATAAATTCGCTAACTCCGCCCACCCTAACAGCATCGGCCTGTATAAAACCCGCCGAGCCGGTCTGCAGGTAATTTTTGAAAATGACTCGGTTTGGCACATGCTCACCCAGGGCAAGTTTTGTTGGGTTAATCGCATCTGCAAGTACTTTGTGTGCCAGTACATCATCAGGATGCGTAGGTTCCTCAATCCAATAAGGCCGCATGCTTTGCAGTTCTCCACATATTTTGATCGCCTGTGGCAGAGTCCACTGCTGGTTGGCATCCAGCATTACTTTTATATCCTCTCCGGCGACTTCACGTGCAATGTGAGAACGACGGATATCGCGCTCCGGATCAGTACTACCTACCTTAAGCTTCATGGCAGTAAAGCCTTTAGCAACGGCCTTTTTGCAATTTTCACGAACCTGTTCATCACTATAACTGAACCATCCGATCGAAGTATCGTAACCCGGATAACCCGTTTTAAGTACTCCAGCCCTTTCCTCTTTACCTTTCAGATTATCCTTTAGCAGCCGCAGTGCCTGCTCTTTTGTCAGCTCATCCTCCAGATAATACAAGTCCAGCGTTCCTACAATTTGTTCCGGAGAAAGATCATTTAACAACTTCCACAGCGGAACACCGCGTTTTTTTGCCCAAAGGTCATAACAAGCATTGGTTACTGAGGCCAGCGCCAAATGTACCACACCTTTATGCGGGCCAAGCCAACGGAATTGCTGTTCATTCGAAAGTTGGTTAAAAAGTGTTCCGAAGTCAGACATTAATTCTTCAATGTCTCTGCCTTTCAGCCGGGCCGCATAAAATGAAGCTGCCCTGCAGACCAGGTCGTTCCCCTCACCCAGCGTAAAGGCAAAGCCGGTACCCGTTATCCCACTATCATCTGTTAAATTTGTTACTGCATAAGAATATATCGGCTCTCGGTGAATAGCATCGCTACCTGCTCCTTTACCCAATGGAAACCTGGCATCGCGTACCTCAATTTTGTGGATCATATTTGTCGATGTTATCTATCTGGTTACAAAACTAATTTAGCTGCTTATCCAAGCGCCCACAATAAATAATATTTCTATTTTAATGGACAATCCTATTGAATGGTGAGTATCAGAATGGCAAAACATCACCAGTCATTATTTACTGTATGCTCAGATTCAGAAAGGCATGCCAAAAACGAATTGAAAAAAATTAAAACTTTTTGAACAATACTTTTTTCGCGTTGTTAAAACTTATACATCAACCCTAAGAATTATGGAACAGTTTAGAATTGAAGTAGCAGACAATGAAGGCCTTGGGCACACCTACAACATCAAATCACTCGAAAATGATCAATATCAGATTTACAACGATGATCTTGAGCGCATAGGTACCATTGAGATCGATGAACAAGACCATGAACATTGCAGACAAAGTTTGGATTGTCGTGTGGATCTGTCTTTGTTGAATTCTATCAGAGATCAGATCCTGCATCATGAGGAAATGGTTCATGCACATTGATCATAATTGATCTACATTTTTAGTTCCGGTATTGTTTGCATGACTATTGTATGCTATCTTGCTTTAGCATATGGAAAATTTCGACTGGACCTCCTTCACCAAACGCATCGCCATCAAGGCCAAACTAACGGACATTTATAATGCCTGGACCAAATCCAGTGAATTGGAAAAATGGTTTTTGCAAAAAGTTTCACTTTACAATCCAAATGGAGAGCTGATCAGCAAATACATCAATGCCAGTGCAGGCACATCTTATGAATGGTTGTGGCATTTGTGTCCAGATTCTATGAAAGGTTTATACAAAGCCGCCAACGGAAAGGATTATCTGCAGTTTACGTTTGAGGGTGAATGCCTGGTAGACGTTAAGCTTAGCGAAGCCAATGGTTACACATTAGTTGAACTAAAACACCACGAGATTCCGTCAGACGATAAGTCCAGACAGTTTATAAGGCTTGGCTGTTCCAATGGGTGGCACTTTTACCTCACCAATCTCAAATCAGTTTACGAAGGCGGCATCGATCTGCGCAACAAGGATAAGAATCTTCCGCCTATGATCAACAACTAATAAAGTGGTTAAAACCGGGTATATACGGCCAGTTGAACAATGTTATTACTGGTATTGTTCATTGCACCTTTTACAAATTGGCTCATATAACCAGCCTCTACATCCATATGACGATTAAACCGGTAACCAGCAGCAGCATAAGCCCTGTTCTGATCAAATATGTGCCCGTTCAGTTCATGCTTGTGCTGAATGTTCAAAAACACCTCGTTTTGCAACGCAACAAAAAAACCCTTCTCGAAACCATTAGCCTCAGTTTGTAAGGGCAGTAAAAAGCGGACAAAATAACGTGCCCGCTGGGCAAACACATCCTCGGCCGACTGTTTGTCTATAAACCGCTGTTCCAGCCTGAATCTATGGTTTACATTTATCTTACCGATCTTATGTTTGTGAATGTATTGCTGCCAAATCCTATGTTCAGTGAGTGTACTTACAGATGGCGCATACGTTTGTGTAAAAAGGTACCCAAGAGTGAGATCATTGCGATTGTCGATAAAATAAGTAAATCCAGGTCTGATCAGGACATTTCTAAGCTTAGACCAATCGTCAGAAGACCTCAGCTGAAGATCAAAGTGAGTTCCCCATTTTTTGCTGAGCTTATTGTTGTTCATTAAAAATAACCAACCAGAATTCTGATGGTTGGTTTGTGCAGTCGCTGTAATGCCGCACAGGCACACCAAAGCCAGGAAAAATATGTAAATGCGCATATTAAGTTTTGTTCTTACTGCGCTAAAATAATAAATTTATCCTTTTGGCCGACGTAGCTCCTGTCACAAAAGAGCCGACAAATTAATTAAGCACCTGTTTCTTAAACTGGTTAGGGCTCAGCCCCACTTCTTTTTTAAATAGTCTGGAAAAGTAAGGGAGATTATCAAACCCAAGCGCATATGCGGTCTCTGCGATGTTATTACCTGAGCCAATCAGCAGATTCTTGGCTTCAGAAATCAGAAAGATATGGATCAGTTCCATGGCTGTCTTGCCTGTTTCCTGCTTCAGTAAGTCACTCAGATAGCGCGACGATACGTTCATCTCTCCGGCCATATATCTTACAGTGGGCAGACCGGAACCCTGCAGACTACGCTCGGTAAAATATTTTCCCAGTATGGCATTAAATCTGGAAACCGTTTTACCAGACTGATCTTTACGGTTGATAAACTGTCTTTTATAAAAACGCTGTGCATATTTCAGCATCGAACTTATGCCCGAAAGTATGATCTCCCGGCTATACTCATCTTGGTTATTGTTGTATTCCGACTCCAGTGCATGATAAAAAGACCAGATGATCTGTTCTTCCTTTGGGGAAAGATGCAATGCTTCATTTATCTCATAATCGAAGAAATGATATTTCCTGATCTCATTAAAAAGCTCATGGCCATTAAAGAAATCTTCATGGACAAACAATAGGAAACCATCATCATCAAGTTCCAGATTTTTCATTTCTATAACTTGTCTTGGCTTCACAAACATCATCGAACCATTGTCATGATCATACTTTGTTCGCCCGTACAGGATCACACCAGCCTTCAGTTTCTTGAACCCTATCATATAAAAGTCGCTCGTAAATTCACGGTCGCCAATGGAACAGGTATTGTTACACTGATACAAGCTAAAAAAAGGATTTTCGGGGGGAGGGAAGCCGTTGTCGCGGTGAAGGTCACTTAGCCTTTTATAGTGTTTCATGCTTTTTGAATGAATAACATAAATCTACACCATAATTTCGGTGCAGATTTATATTGGTATTTACCTTACAGAATATTTACAATTGAGCCGGGCTATTTGCCGTGAGCCGTTGCAGAAACCTCTGCCCATTCTTCCCAGGTGGCCAGTCTGCTGGCATATACTTGTTTCACCCATGGAAAAGCTACCTTACCCAGGAAAAGACGCAGCGGAGGATTTTCTGAATCCACCAGTTTCAGTACCGCCTCTGCAGTCGCTTCCGGAATCCCGAAGCTTTCATCTACCAATCCCGCCTGGAAAGCTGCTTTTATATTATCGTATGCAGGTATTGATTCTGAACGCATAGCCGAATCTCCTGCCCAGTCTGTAGAAAATCCGTTCGGCTCCACTAAAGATACTTTGATACCGAATTCCTGTACTTCGGAGGCCAGCGTTTCACTAAGCCCTTCCACAGCAAATTTAGATGCGTTATAAATTCCAAGCGTTGGTAATGTGGCCACGCCCAATACACTTGAGACCTGTATAATATGTCCGCTGCCCTGTGCCCTCATCACGGGAAGAACAGCCTGTGTAACCCAGAGTAAACCAAACACATTCGTTTCGATCTGTTCACGTGCCTCCTGCTCGGTGGTTTCTTCTATTGCGCCAAATAACCCGTAGCCTGCATTGTTGATCAGCACATCAATGCGACCAAAATGCGCTTTAGCCTTGCTGACTGCGCTGAAGCTGTCTGCTCTGTTGTTCACATCAAGCTCTATTGTGAGTACGGCATCTCCGTATGTTGCTACCAAGTCATTCAATGTATCTGTATTCCTTGCAGTAACGGCTACATGATCACCACGTTTTAAAAATGCTTCAGCCCAGATTTTACCAAATCCCCTTGAAGCGCCTGTTATAAAAATTGTCTTTGCCATTGTACGTTTTATTAATAATTGCAACACAAAGTTATATCGGGCACTTCAAAGGGATTTATACATAAGTAGGCATTACTGATACATTCTCACCTTCTTTTTCTGTAGGTCATTAACGAAAGCGACGGCTCGTTGAAGAGAGGAAGGCATTTCTGTCATCATCTTATTGAAGGTTAAGACTTATATATTGTTGGGCATAATCGGACCTTGAAATGTAAGTTCTGCGTACCTTCTTCGCAAAAGCTACCCGTTTTGCGAAGAAGGTACGCAGAAACACTGCAGAAGAAGCGGAAGTGTCTTACCCTTTATTGATTAAATGTGATGTGAGCCTGTTCAGCACTCATCTTTGAAGCAACAGCACGTACTACCGAACGCTTGTCTGAAGGACTATAAATCCTCCTGCCAATACCTGATAAACCATATTTTTTTAACCATTGTATCAAGGTACCCTTAGTCATGCCGTATTCGACAACAAGGTCCCGGCGAGGAACTCCACCTTCTGCAAGACCTACAATGTATTTGATCAAACGCTTATCAAAACATTGGTTCTTACTTGTCCTTTCTGTGAAAACGAATTCTGTTTCTTTTATTTCCATACACTGCTTTTAGTGTATAGCTCTTTTAGGAATCGACAGTAGAAGAGTCGTAGCCGAGTTACAGTACGACTGAAGTTTCCACAATCAAAACTTTCTAATCAGGAGCAAAACATGAGCAATAATGCTAAAGACAAATAAAGTACCCATAACAATATATATCCCGGTATTGCCAAAATAGCTAACCTCAATTGAAGATTGAACCACATTAATGATCCATAAGGTTAAAAATCCGGCAAACAACAGATTGAAAAAAGCAAGCGTATAGTGAACGGGTGAAAATTTCAATTCCCGCTCTATATTCCTGATCACAAGTCCATTGTAAACAATGATAAGTAAAATAGCGGCGATAGGCCAGGAAAAGCTATTGAGCAGGTAGCCAAAGAAATAGGCAATAGCCAGGAAGATGTTAAGGTAAGACAGGGCTTTCAGCATACATAAAGTTACCAAAAACCGTTGAGGAATAATTTACAAAAAACCTTTTGGCTGTAGTTTTTGTTTATCTTTCATAAAACATAAGATCATGAAGAAAGAAACTAAAATTATAGCAGGAGTATTAGCAGGAGCAGCACTTGGCGCAGCGGTAGCACTGATATTGTCATCGGATAAAAACAGCGATATGAAAGATAAGGTAACTGACTGGTTTTGTGACCTCATTGATGCTTCCAAAGATAGACTGGCAGGTGTAACAGATAAAGTAAAGGATTCATTCTCTAAAGTTACCGCCTAACTTCTGAATGAAAATAACTTTTCATGGTGCGGCACGCGCTGTTACCGGCAGTAAACACCTGATTACACTAAATAACGATACTCAAATTTTATTGGACTGCGGCCTGTTCCAGGGAATGGGTGAGGTAACAGACGGATTAAATGAGTCCTTTGGATTCAATCCGGAGAAGGTTACAGTTGTTATACTTTCGCACGCTCATATCGATCATTGTGGCCTGCTGCCCAGGCTTGTAGCCGCCGGATTTACCGGCACTATTTTCTGTACACCTGCCACCATGGAACTCGCCGGCATATTATTGAGAGATTCTGCCAAAATCCATGAGCAGGATGCTGAGTATGCCAACCGGCACGTGAAGGCTAAGGAAGACCAGGAGATGCCTTTATATAACGAAGAGGATGTAGTCAAAACAATGAGCCGCTTTAAGGTGGTTGATTACAAGGAAGACTATGAAATAGTTCCGGATGTGATGCTTAGGTTTACGGATGCCGGCCATATTATTGGAAGTGCCGCGGTCCATCTGCAGATTACTGAGGGCAATGAAACCAAACGCCTTACTTTCAGCGGCGATGTTGGCAGATATGGTGATCTGATCC
>DATFQH010000192.1:0-3947 GCA_035264385.1 Pedobacter sp. | reverse complement strand
CGGAAAAGTAACCATATGACTCATTGAAGGTTTGATCAGCACTGCCCCGGCAATAAAAGTTTCAAAATCCCGGTAACATATTTCTCCCCAGCCGAAGGGACTTATACTTAATTTTGAATTTCTAAGCTCTTTCCAATACCTGGCTTTACTTACATTACAGCCCTGAGCTATGTTGAATTTTAATTGGTTAAATAAACGTAGCACATAGTTTCTCTGATAAGAAATTCTATTTTTTTCACGATCGTCCTGATGTATGGTACCTCTGAAAGTAAGGTCATAATCTCTTCTTTTGTCGATGGTTGAGTATTTTATAGGATAAATATTATAGTTTAAATAATTACTCAATCTGCTCATTTTATATCCGAAATACCTGTAGTCATTCAAACCGATATTCCAACCCACTTTTATTTTATGTACATGCTCAACCGGACAAGGGTCAAATAATGTTTTAGCGTTTTTAGGGTCATTTGAATTTAGCCAGACCCTTAGATCTTTCGGGCCACTATTCGCGGTATAATAAGCCGTGTTTTTCAATATTTGCTTCTTCAGAAAAACATCAACATAGGGAATAACACGGAAATCACTTGAACCGGTAGAGTCGGCTGCATCGTACCAGATCAACTTTCCGGCCCGGTGCTTCATATCCCGGAGGTAGCTAAATAAGGCGGCTTCATTCTGTGCAGATCTGGTGCGTAAGTTCTGCCAGCCACCAGCAAAATATCTGGAGTGTATGAGCAGGCAGTCACCACCGGCGATTTTACTGTCTCTGTGATCTGAAAAAAACTCAACTTTAATATCATTGTCCAGAAGTTGCTTTTTCCATTTATGAAAAGGATGGGTTTCGCCGTAATATCTCATCTCCGGCCAGTCAAGGATTTTCAAGACTTTCATAAAAATTGCGGCTAATTTTATTTGATAACAATGCCAACCAATGTATATGATATGATTTTTAAATCAATCCAAATGCTATGATGATCAATATACTTAAGGTTCTGACTAATCTTTTGAGGGATAATTGTATTGATGTAAAAACTTTCCGGATCCTGAGCCGCAGCCAGCAATTTAGATTCGTCAATAAATTCGATAGATGCCCAATCTGTTATTCCGGGTTTTACTGTCAATACCCTTTTCTGGGAGCTGTCATATAGTTCGACATATTTGGACACTTCTGGTCTCGGCCCGACAAAACTCATATCTCCGTTTAAAACATTGATCAACTGAGGCAATTCGTCTATTTTGTACCTCCTGAGCCAATAGCCAACCCTGGTGATTCGCATATCCCGGTCCCCCACAGTGAGCAGCCCTTTTTGATCGGAATTTTCATACATAGTTCTGAATTTCAAGAGCTTAAACTTTTTCTCATTCAAGCCCACACGTACCTGCCTGTAAAACACTGCTCCCTTTGAATCCAACTTCAATAAAATGGCAACGATGATAAAAACTGGTAATATCATAATCACACTAGTCAGTGATAAACTGACATCGAATAATCTTTTGACCAACATAACCTTTAAAATTAAGATGACACTTTTACCAGTTCCTCTATTCCGGTAACCAGGCGCACACTCGCTATGACAGAACTCACAATAAAATCGATCTCTGTTTCAGATAACTGAGGATATATCGGAAGGGAAATTTCGCATGCATATTGTTTATAACTGTTCGGAAAGTTTTCAATCTCGTACCCGATACTTTTAAAATAAGTAAGCATGGGCATCGGAATAAAATGGACATTAACCATAACACCTCTTGATACAATTTCTTCAACGATCTGATCCCTCTGGCTTTCGGTGATGTGCTTTATGCGAAGTGGAAAAAGATGATAAGAAGATTCGCGGCGCTCATCTTTCATAAGCGGTTTTATGAACCAGTCATAGCCGTCAAAAGCACTGCAATATTTTAAATAAACAATTTTTCGGAGCGGCAGTAATGTGGCTTTGTACTTTCTAAGCTGTGCCAGACCAATTGCTGCACAAATGTCGGGCATGTTCATTTTAAATCCTTTGAACAGAATATCGTACCTCCAGTTTGCCCCGTTCGATTTTGCAAATGCATCACGGTTTTGGCCATTCATAGAAAAAAGCTTCAGAAATTTATATTCCGCATCATGATCAAAACCAGAAGGCAAGTTCAGACATATGCAACCACCTTCAGCTGTTGTAATGTTTTTAACTGCATGAAATGAAAAGACAGTGACATCGCTTTTCGTGGCAGCCGATACATCATCGTATAACGCACCTATTGAATGAGCAGCATCAGAGACGAGCAAAATTCTGCCCAGCTGTTGCTGCCGTTCCGAATTACAGACAAATAAATCCTTTATTTCCGGTTCATTTATCAGTTCGGAAAGTCTGTTGTAATGACACGGCAGGCCTGCAATATCAACTGCAATTATCGCCTTTGTTTTCCTGGTAATATTTGCCCTTACTTTTTCAGGATCTATGGTGCAGTCGTCCAGCACATCCACCATAACCGGAGTGGCTCCGCAATGTATCACACACAGCGCAGTCGCACAGTAAGAATATGCAGGTATAATCACTTCATCCCCATTTCCGATACCGTACCATTTTAACATCATGAGCGCACCGGATGACCAGGAATTGACACACACTGCAGCGCCTGAACCCGTCAGGGCCTTTATTTCAGCTTCCAGCGCCTTAACTTTAGGCCCTGAAGTAATCCAATTGGTCTGAAGCGCATCTACTACTTCATCGATAACCGTCTGGTCAATAAATGGTGGTGAAAAAGGAATATTCATGTCTTTGGTTTTAGAAATTTCGAACTTAATAGTTGACACGGATTGCAGCTATATGTGGCTCAGTATAAGCCGTTCCCATTTAGCATAAGTATTTTCAGGAGAATTGGTATGATTAATTTTTTTTGCGTTATGTGATATTTTGGCTTTAAGTAGTGGATCAGCCATTAGCCTTTGTATTGCGTTGTACAGGCATGTCACATCATTGGCTCTGATCAAAAGACCATTTTGTTCGTTTTCAATAATATCGGAAGGCCCGAATTCACAATTTGTCGCAATGCAGGCACACCCTAAACTCATTGCTTCTATGAGCACATTGGGATATCCCTCGTTTCGGGACGACAAAACAAAAAATTCAGCTTGCAGATAATAATCCTGAAGATTTTTTTTGTGCCCGATCAATTTAACAGAATCACCAAGCTCAAGTGAATCTATCAGCCTTTCCAAATGTTTCCTTTCCTTGCCCTCACCTGATATCAGAAGGTCAATACCTTCAAGCTCGAGTTGTTTAAAAGCCGATATGAGCAAGTCGAATCCCTTCTGTGTATCCAGTCTGCCCACACCAAGAATGAATTTCCTGTTGTGAACTTTACGTTCCGTCACACATTCGAACTGGTTAACCGGATTATTGATTACCTCAAAGTTCCTCAGCCGGCTAAAGGATCTTTCCCGGGTAAAACCACCGATCATCCCTTTCGACGGTACAACGATAGCTTTTGATTTACCATAAACTACGGCGGAAAGCCACTGCAGATAAAAGCTGAACTGATTAACTGTCTGGTCAGGTGTAATTCTCTCAGACACCAGGTAAGGAATATTCAGCAACCCGCAGGTAAGTCCCGACCAGAGGTTGGCAGAAGTCATAAATGAAACTACACAAACTGGTTTCTCTTTGTTCAGTAAACCAAGCATCTTAAAAAAAGTCTTTATGCCATATTGCATCCGATAAAATAGACGCTGATCCCTGTTTTCACTAACTAGCGAAACTATCTTTATTCCGGAACACAGATCATAAGCAGGATCTGCCCTGTTGAGGCATACTATTGTTACCTCATAACCCTTTCCAAAAAAAAAATTGGCCAGATTCGATAATACCCGCTCTGCTCCTCCACCATGGAGTGAATTGATGACAAAAAAGAGCTTTTTTGCGTTTACCATAGGGTAGCAATTGTTTTGAACACATTATTCAAAT
>DATFQH010000191.1:0-7888 GCA_035264385.1 Pedobacter sp. | reverse complement strand
TAATAGGTCGACTCTTGTAATTGGTCTTGGTTTGCTGGTTGCTGAACATTTTCGTCCGTTAAAATCTTTACCCCTGATTTTATGAACTCGTCTTTAAATTCAACTGAAAAATCATAGTTGATCGCCTGGCCAATCAAACATATAATGTCCATCTGTAACTTCTCTTGATTAAACCAATTGTACATTGTTCTTCGATTGACTTTCATGCGTCTGGACAAATCGCTAATATTGACGTTCTTCCTTCGAATTGCATGTTCTAAAATCTGCCCAGCGCTAGATGAGTTCATAGGTTAAAGGGTAAAGTTTGTTTAGCAGGGCGTTATACTAAATTTAACACTCCAAATTCACTTAAAAGCATTGCGTATACCCAAAAACCAGCTGCACATACTCAACTTATTCGAATTTGCCTGCTCTTACTTCGAGCTTCTGGCTGTTTGTAAGTTGTCTTGTATAGTTTACCAAACCAACCAGGCGATTTCCGCCCAATTCTAAAAATAAGCATTTTCTTATGGAGATTTTGTCCGTATCCAATTGTATTATTGGAAAGAAGTCCCAGGAGGTAGCCGCGCATAGCTAATTTGAATATTAAAGATTTAAATTTATGCTAAAGATGGCCCTCTTTAAATCTTTACGTACCGGCCGGCGTAATAGCCAGAACGCTTCACAGTGCCTTTGAAATTTCTGACAGGGCATTCGCTTTGTCTTTAGTCACGCTGCTGTTAGTAATTATCCGCTCGGGGGATTTTTAAGACCTTCTAAACTGCAAAATGGCCGGTGGCTGATGGGTTTTGAATTATTTAGGAGGCTCTTTTGTATAAATATTAACTGATATTGACACCAGTGCACTGATAAATATCTTGTTTTCATGAATTGTAGCTAAATTGTGGGACATATTGTATCATAATGACAGAAACCACTAAACTTAGCGCTCATTTTTTCTCAAGTAAAGTAATAAGACACTTAAAATTCATTAAATCAATTTTCCTTGTCGCCGTATTTTTTTTGGGGTGCGAGAAAGGGGCAGAACCTGAAGAAGAAGGAGAACGAATTAATGTGACAGCACCGTTTGTGGGAATTACGATGGTTAGTAAAGTTACGGACCGTGGCGCTGAATTTAACAGTGAAGTTCTTTCTGACGGAGGCGCTCCAATCCTTGAGAATGGTTTCTGCTGGAGCTTGAATGCGAATCCAACTACTTTGGATAGTTGCATAAAACAGGTTTCTGGGAAGGGGAAATATACTGGGGCATTAACTACACTACGACCAAATAAGACGTATCACGTTCGAGCCTATGCCGTCAACAAAGTAGGTACAACCTATGGTGAGCAGGCAAGTTTTACAACCTCAAGTGGCGTTCATGAAATTGTCTTTAAACAAATAACAGCTATCACTTTAACTACCGCAATAGGCGAAGTTGAGATAAAAGCGGACGGACCCTCGCCAATTATAGATCGCGGAATTTGCTGGAGTACCGCGCCGGAGCCTACTATCGGCAATTTTAAGGTCGCTACGGGTACAGGTGGTGGCATCTTCACCGCTCAACTTTCCCCTTTGATTGCGGGCACAAAGTATTATGCCAGAGTGTATGCAATTAATTCCCAAAACACACCGATGTATAGTGCAAATACCATATCATTCACTACGCTTCAGGCGCTTCCCGAGCTAACTACTTTGCCCGTGTCTCCAATTTTATCTTTTACAGCGGAATGCGGAGGAAAAATTAGCCTTGCCAATGGCCCGATAAAGCAAAAAGGGATCTGCTGGAGTCTCACATCAGTGCCGACGATAGACGACGATAAGGTTACCTTTGGTCCGGGTGAAACGGAATTTAAAGGCAGAATGCCGGGCCTTAGCGCCAAGCATACCTATTATGTCAGGGCTTTTGCTACTAACGAGGCAGGAACCGGATACGGCCCGGAAGTAAAGTTCTCAACAACTCCAACTGTTGCCGATGCGGAGGGAAACATTTATCAAACGGTGAATATTGGCTCACAGACCTGGATGGTTGAAAGTTTAAGAACCAGAAAATTTAACAATGGGGATGCTATCCAGACTACGAGCAACCCATCTCAGGATTTATCATCGACCATATTTCCGCTATACCAATGGGCGTATGCAGGGGACGAAAAATATGCAGTGACCTTCGGCAGATTGTATACCTACAATGTTGTTAAAGATGCCAGACAAATCTCCCCAGTTGGATGGCGAATTCCTTCAGATGATGATTGGTCACAGTTAACTAGCTATGTCGGTGCGAACGAGCCTGGTGGGGCTCTAAAAGAGGCAAGTACAGCGCTCTGGTTTCCGGCAAATATCGGGTTCAACAACGGAAAGGAATCGACCAATTCTTCAGGGTTCTCTGCAAGACCGGGTGGGCTAAGAAATGAGAAGCAGTTTGTCGATATAAATGCTTCAGGTGTTTGGTGGAGTTCCACTGGTCCTGCCGGCATGCCGCATTTTTGGATGTTTGGCAGTAGTACTCCTGTTGTTAAGCAATTCGTTGTTAATACAAATGTTGGTATGTCCGTGCGGTGCATTAAGAATTAAGGGTGAATGATTGAAGTTTATGCCGCAAACGGACGATACCTTTGTGAATCCTGCATTTTCAACGGTGCTTAACTGTAATTACAACTAACGATCCACTGAAAAGGCAGGTCTACATGGTTGATGTTTTTGAATACCTTGCCGCCAGAAAGTGGTTTGCCGCAAAATTAATATTGAATTTACAACCAGGTGCTACCTTTGTCCTGGTAGGTACCTGGATATATAAGTCAGTCTGTTCAGGAAATTTAGCCCGGGAAACATGAAAAGTAAAAACGAAGTGGTTATACCAAAAATGAAATGCAGAAAATGTAAAGATGGTTATTTAGACGAGCGTGTTAAGCGGGATGCTATCGTTAAATATGTTTTATTCTGGCTTCCGCTGAAAAGATTTCGCTGCTTTAATTGTAGCCAGAAATCTTATCTCATGGCTCCATGATCCTGGATACTGAGATACCTTGACTGATGTGATCAGGATTGAATCTCAACTGTCAAGGTTAAACCTGACCATGGTGTAAGCTTACAATCTTCTAACAGAGATAGCATGTCTTGTTGAGTAATCAAAGCGGACTGACGGAATTGTTTATCAAGTAAATGCTACGGCAGATCAATGCTGCCTATGGTTGTTCTGAGCACAACTGCGGATCCATTCTTTTTATTGGAATGATGGTCTCCCACACCAGGGTGCAATTCCTCCCGCCTGATAATAACTGATAGATCACGTAATTAGATATTTTCAAGCGGTTACAGGTTTGCAATTTGAGCTAGGTACAATCTCGCATCCGGCTTTTAAACAATTTACACGCTGTTTGGGTTTACTAACTAATGAAGCGAATCTTGTTTTTTGGTGACAGTCTCACGGCGGGTTACGGGTTGAATAGTCCTGAGCAGCACTCATTTCCGGCGTTGATCCAGCAAAGGATTGATAGGGCGGGACTGGATTATGTTGGCGTGAATGCCGGACTGAGTGGTGATACCTCTGCTTCCGGACTTGCACGCTTGTCTTATTGGATCAGTCAGCCCCTTGATGTATTTGTGCTGGCGCTGGGAGCAAATGACCTGATTCGTGGTCTGGCCCCTGCCCATACTAAGGCAAACCTTCAGGAGATAATTGACCAGGTCAGGACCCGGTATCCTGTTGCTAAACTGTTGCTGCTGGGTATGCAGCTGCCCTTGTGGGTTCCCGGGCAGCGGGCCGCAGAGTTCCGGCAGCTTTACCGGGATCTTGCCGACAGAAACGGCATCCCATTACTCCCTTTCCTGCTGGACGGGGTCGCAGGAATTGCCCACTTGAATATGCACGATGGGGTGCATCCTTTGGCAGAAGGATACCGGATTATCGCTGATCGGGTTTGGCCCGTGTTACTGCCTTTACTTACGTAATCCGCAGTGCTTTGGGAAAATTGGTTTGGGTGTTTTTTAGGTGTAGTTTTGCGCGATGAAATTCGAAGCGACCTTACGGGCTGCAAAGCCGGACGACATCCCTGGAATTATCCGTTTGTACGCGCAGACGGTTCTGACCGTATGCCGGGCGGAATATGCTACTGAACAGCTTCATGTTTGGGCCAGACTCGGTAGAGACCCTTTACGCTGGGAGCAGCGGATAAGCAATCAGTTCTTCCTTGTAGCTGAGTCAGGTCGTAGCCTGGTGGGTTTTGGCAGCTTAAGCCGGGACAATTACCTGGATGTGTTTTATGTTTCCAAGGATCATCAGCGAAAGGGAATTGCAAATCTTTTGTTCAGCGCGTTGCTGGAGAAGGCGATGTTGGCTGGTATTCCGATGATGACCGCTGATGTGAGTAAGACGGCAAAACCTTTTTTTGAAAAGAAGGGGTTTAGGGTTGTTGAAGCGCAGGAAAACCTCATCGAAGAGGTGGTGATTGTCAACTTCCGCATGGAAAAAGTGTTGCAGGGCTAGATTCAATTAGATCGGCTCGGATAGGACTGATTGGATTACTGGAAAATCTGTAAATTTACGTATGCCCTGGAACTCCGAGATTTACAATAAGTTTAAAGATATCCGCTTTCAGCCTTTTTATGACCTGATTGGATTTATTCAGCCTGCTGCGCACATGAAGGTGGTGGATCTGGGTTGTGGTACGGGAGAGCAGACTGCCATACTTGCGCAAAGATTCCCAGGGGCCGATTTGCTTGGAGTAGATGCTTCTGCAGAGATGCTGGAGAAATCTGAAGGTCTTGCTGGTAATCGGCTGAAGTTCCGTCGTGGCAATATGGAAGCAGTTGCTGCCGCGCCTGAAACCTGGGACCTGGTTTTTAGCAATGCTGCATTGCAATGGTCTGATGACCATGAGGTGCTTTTTCCTGCGCTGATCAAGCGCCTGAATCCAGCAGGGCAGTTCGCGGTTCAAATGCCCGTTCAGGATGCAAATACCCTGAACCAATTGTTGTGCGCGCTGACTCAGGAATCAACCTTTCGCAAATTTTTGAAGGGCTGGTCCCGATCTTCTCCGGTGCTCAGCATGGATGCTTATACCCGCATTTTGTTCGACGCTGGGCTTCAGAATTTACAGGTAATTCAGAAGGTGTACCCGATCATTGCAGCTGACCATGAAACACTGTTTAATTTTATAGCGGGCTCGGCTTTAATACCCTATTTGGAGCGGCTTGATCCAGATCAAAAAGCGTTGTTTGTAGCGGCATATAGGGAGCGAATCCGGCAAGCTTTCCCAAAATTGCCTGCGGTATATGCATTCAAAAGGTTGCTGATTTACGGCAGAAAGTCTGATGTTTGCTGATGTGCCGTTTTGTGAAATGGCTGATCGGGAAATAGGATGGATTCGGTGGCGGCCCGGCCATGGAAACTGAGCATTTTCTGCGGACAATGACCGGGCTTGCCAATGGTCCTCTTGCAAAACACAATGGTCTTCCCGATCCTTTAACCATGATGTGTTTGTTGAACCGCTTCTGTAAGGTGATCCGGCTGGATAAACCTTCTTATTGTTAGGCACACTGCTTTTTCCGATAATGGTCATGAAGAAGCGTAAACTGCGCTAATCGTGAAAATGTAATCATCTAATCAAATTAAGTACGAAAGACACAAACATTTATGTATGAACCAGGATGTTAATGAGTTTTCCGAATGGGTCACGGGTATAAAATCTTTTCACTCCCCATGGTTCAGCTACCGGTCCGTATTCAATTGGAAAGCCCGCTTCTTTTGTCCGGCGCAGCGTTTCTTCGAAGTCATCAACCTCTATAGAAAGGTCAGGAGTGAGGGTGCCGGAACCTCCCTGCGATGCAAAGCTGATTTGAACTTCCATCGTTTGCTGTTCTGGTCCATAGGTGGTGATCCAGCCATGATCCATCAGCACTTCCAATCCAAGTACACCCTTGTAAAACGCCGCTGCTTTATGAATGTCTTGCGTATTGATATTTGCTACTATTCGTTTAACCATACTCAAATCTATAGTTTAGTTCCTATGAAAGCATGAATTGGAGTACCTATTTTTCCCGTCTTTCGATTACCTGTACTCAAGCAGTTTTAAACGTTTTTCAATGATATTTAGTACTTCGGCCCGCAAGCTTTCATTTCCCTTGGTCATGACTTTAATGAGCGATCGGCTTTCTTTTAAATAAGTCGGTGCAAAGCCGGTATCCTGAGTAACGATCTCGCGGCTGTTGTCCAGGATGTCCGCGTACTTGATCGTCTGGGCATCGGCGCTTATCCCGCTCATGCGCTGCGCTTCTTTCGCTTTCCTTTCTCTACGGTTCAGCCGGGGATAATTGCTGGTGATGTATACATCGGTCAGTTCAATAACCAGTTTGAGAGTCCTTGCCGCCGGATCTTTTCCGATCAGTGGCGTTAGGAACCGGCTGATTTCATGTTCGTTGGTAGGCGTATCTTCCAACACATCATGAAGTAAGGCAGCCGCCAGTATCGCAAGATCATTACTGACCTGCTGGCAAGTTCTCATTACCCTTACAGGATGAACGATATAGCGTTCGGGCGTGTATTTTCTAAGCTGTTCGCCATGCGCCCGGTCAGCGAAGTCCTTAATTTTTTCCAGTAGCGTTTCCGTGTCATTCATCGGGATTCAAAATGGTTTTTAGGATTTTGGTGTTTTGGGCTTTTATTTTCGCATTGTGGAGGTCTTTCCAAATGTCTCCTTTTTCCAGGAGCCTTGCACTTATGGTATCTAAGGTGAATTCAGTGGGTTTGAGCTTCAGGTCGAGCTCCTCCCATCGGATCGGTGTGGATACGCTCGGCTGTTTGCCTGGTCTGACTGAATAGGCGGCAGCCAGGGTGTCGGCCTCGTCGTTTTGCGAGAAATCGACGAATAACTTATTGCCTCTTTTGTCTACGGACACTTCCAGGGTGGTGAACATGGGCACGCGTTGGTGGATTGCTGCGCAGATGCGTTCTGCCAACGTCCTGGCTTCTGGATAGGAGAAGCCTTTGCAGGGGATGAACATATGTATTCCCGTTTTTCCGGAAGTTTTGATGAAGGCACTGAGCTTTTGTTCGTCGAAATAGTCTTTCGCCGCCAATGCTGTTTTTACGGCTTTCTTGAAGTCTTCGTCTGAAGGGTCTAAATCTATCGCGATAAAGTCCGGTTCCAGCGGGTTGTTGGTTGTTGCATTCCAGGGGTTCAGGTCAATGTTGCCCAGGTTGATCAGCCACAGCAGGGAGGGCAAATTGTTGCATACCGCATAGTCGATGATGTCGGCTTTTCCTTTGGCTTTGTGCTTTCTTTTGGTGGAATGGATATCCAGGAAATCTGGCTGAAGGCCTTCCATGTCCTTGATGTAAAAGCCAGGAGCGCCTGCGCTGATGTTCTTGATGTGCTGGGATAAGGGCCGGTCTTTCAGGTGCGGGAGGATGTATTCCGCAATGCTGTTGTAATAGGCGATCAAGCTGGCTTTATTGGTGGTTTTCCAAAGCTTCTTTTCAATATTGGTGAGGGTGATGGTTTGAGCTTCTATTGGAACGCTGCCTTCGGATTTGATCTTTTCCTCAAAGATTTTGTTCCAGTTACTTTCCGAAGAGATTTTCGATCTTGTGGATCTTTTGTTTTTTGATTTTGGAAATAGCTCGCCTACAGTGCTGTGTTTGATTTCAGGTTTTTGTTCCGGCTCGTTATTCTTTATTTCTTCTGATTTTTGATCAAGTATTTCCGGCCCGGTCAGTTCGGCTTCCAGTTCCGCTTCTTCTTTGTTGGTGCCAGAACTTTCCTGTTTTTGTTCCTGACGGTTGCTTTGCCAGACTTTGGAATGGCTGTTCATGGCGACTTCCAGGATCGTGTAGCCGGATAGGATGGACTGGTCTTTTTTGGTGATATCCGTATCCAGGGCATATTCGTCTTTAACCTTGCTGAGCAGCCAGGCG
>DATFQH010000190.1:0-4902 GCA_035264385.1 Pedobacter sp. | reverse complement strand
GATTTCTGACTTATAGGGTTGGCAGATCAGCACGCCTTGCTCACCTTTGCCAACACGGTAGGTTTTCGGATGCTGCCGGTAATCAGTGTCTGGTTTCCATGGGTAGATTTCCTTGTCAAAATTCAGGTAGGAAGGTTTCTGAGCGTTGGTCATGTGTACTCAACAAATGATGTTCCCGGAAAGTTCTGGTAGCTTGTCGCTTGTTTCCAAGCTATTTGGTGTCAGAACTGTTTAATGATATGCAAACGAAAATTATGGAAAACTATCCGATCAGGATCAGTTTAGACAAGCGGTTCACCATTTGACGAGTGGTAAATACATGTACCACCATAATTAAAGCTGTAAAGTAAATGTATTCTAGAGGGTAAACTTGCACATTAAGCATTTATCATCTTTTGTCAGGAGCTGAATAAGTGTATTCAAGATAACTTGATGTCCTTTACGGCCAGTTGACTGATTTCTGCCTGATGGTGAACCTTTGAATATGTAAGAATGACCGTGGTCATCCATAGTCGGTCTATCCCATCCTTAAGTCGTTACAAAACAGCCCCTGAAACGCGTCTTTATTAAAAAGATTTTAGGCAATCAAGTATTTTCGTTTTTAAGATCAAAGTATTTTTATATTTCCATTATGAATTTCAGAATGATTTACCCGATGCTCTTGCTCGCACTTTGCACTTCATTGGCTTATGGTCAACAGATAGATACGGTCTATTACGATGCGGATTGGAAAGAGACAAATAAGCAAAGCAGTAGCTATTACCGGATAGCCAAAACCATTGAGCCAAACAAGCTATACGACATAGCAGATTACTTTAACTCAGGCAAGATCCAGATGACAGGGACATGTTCGTCGCTTTCCCCTGAAGTAAAGCATGGCCTGTTTACCTGGTATCATGAAAACGGGAATAAGAAGTCAGAGGTGATCTATGAAAATAATCAATCAAAGTCTACTAAAAATTGGAAACAAGACGGCACCGAAGATGCTACCAAATACGTTTCTTTAGAGAAACAGCCAATGTTCCCTGGCGGAATGACCAATTTTTATAAATACATCGGTAAGAAATTTTCCTACCCACAGCAGCTGCTAAAATCCAAGCCAAAAGGGACCATTATCTTGAGTTTCGTAATAGGTAAGGACGGGCGTATATCAGAAGTGCAGGTTACACAATCTGTTCACCCGCTATTGGATGCCGAGGCCGTAAGGGTAGTAGAAAATATGCCGAAATGGGAGCCCGGAATCCAATACGGAAAGCCTGTAAGGGTAAAATATAACATACCGATCAAAATGAATTAACCCCAAAATACGATGCGCTTTATAAAATCGTTTTGCCTCCTTTTACTGGCACCGCTGCTTTCATGTACCTCTAAGACTCAGATCAAGAACCCTGGCTTCGACGATCCGCAAGTCGATACCATTTCATACTGGAAGGCCTTACCCAAGGAAGGTTATACCGCTTCGCTTGATGCGTCAGAGAAATATTCTGGTAGTTCTGCCATGAAGTTGACCTCAAAAGCAAGCAACCCCGGCACGTTTATGTCGTTTTCACAGCCTGTACCGATTGAGCTGAAAGGATTAAAAAAAGTCGCAGTCACGGCCTATATCAAGGCGGCGGATGTTAGTGACGAAGCGACCCTTTGGTGCCGGGTTTTGGATGAGAAAGGTAAAATGATCGGGTTCGAAAATCTGATAACAATGGGCATTAAAGTCTCCGGAAGTTTGGACTGGAAAAAATTTACGCTGCTGGTCACTTTGAATGAAAAAGCAAAAAACCTCGTGTTAGGGGGCTATTTGGGTGGAACGGGCACAGCGTGGTTCGACGATTTTGAGATAGAACAACTGGATCCGCTGAAGACCCCTGCCACCGCGCCTGTTCAAGCCTATATCCGGCAGTTTATCGACATCGTGAAGCAAAATTCTGTATTTACTGATTCCTTGAACTGGCCATTGATAGAAAAAAACGTCGCTACGTTGTCCGCAGGGGTGAATACGACAGCGGCGGCACGACCTGTGATCAACCATGTGATGGATTATTTGAGAGCTGCCGGCGATCACCACTCGTTTGTTCAGGAGAAAGTTACTGCAGAGCGGTATACGAAAGAAAATTCAAATCCTGCAAGGCCAGAGGCCAGGCTAATTTCTGGAAATATCGGTTATGTTTCCGTTCCGGGCTTCAGTTCCACCAATAAAGAAGTTTGGTTGAATTTGCGACAACCATTCAAAACATAATATATAAACTGGATACTGAGAATCAGATCAAAGGCTGGGTGGTGGATTTACGCCAAAATACTGGCGGCAACATGTATCCGATGATCGCCGGACTTGGCCCGCTTACAGGTGAGGGAAACTTAGGATACTTTATCAGCATGAGCCATAAAAAAGAGGCAATGTACCTCTGGTTTTATAAAAAGGGCGGTTCTGGTGCCGCTTCTGGTACCATTGTGCAGTTATCAAAACCTTATTCATTAAAAAATAAAGCTGTTAAAGTGGCGGTGCTGATCGGACCGAATACAAGCAGCAGTGGTGAGATGACCGCTATTTCCTTTATCGGTAAAAAGAATGCCAGACTATTCGGTACACCTAGCGGAGGTTTCACCACCGGAAACGTGAGTTTTAAGCTGGCTGACGGTTCAAATCTATTGCTGGCTTCCAGTTATACCGCCGATAGGAACAAGAAAAGTTATAAGAAAAAAATTATGCCTGATGTACAGATCAGCAATGCGTCGGGGCAGGATGATGCCGTACTTAAAGCCGCTGAGGACTGGCTATCTGGAAAATAACCTTTAGTCCGTTTTTCCGAACTTATCGTCACGCGCGCAAAGGTCAATGGATTGAATCATTTATCTATGCGCCTACTGTTATTGTATGTTCTTTTTCTCATTTCTACTGCGGGAAAATCGCAAGTAGTATCGTCCTCCATTATGCAGAATGTCAATGCTACAGCATATTTTTAAGAGAATTGTTCATTTGTGTTCTAGTTCCATTAGGGATTTGAGGAACTTGGAGAGGAAATGATAAGAGAAATTATTGACGTCTAAGAGCATTTAGAAATCTTCAGTAACAAACATCGGTATCGTATCAAACGCTTTTTAAATTCTGTCATTATTAAATTCTCTTTTGGATTGCAGGTAAAAATATCGGTGCCGGGTTCACCTTTTTCGCACCAGTTTCATAGCTGACGGGCAAAGAGCACAGGCTTTCAGTGGTCAAGCAGGTTTTCTAAAGTTGTCTCTTCCAGAATTATCCTACCGGGAATGCCAATGTCATTTTTTTTTCCATTCGATCAGCCTGATCTGCCCGTCCTGGATTTCTATTCCTGTGATGTCCCCGTCACTATAGCAGCAACAACCGGTGTTGAAATAGGTGTTTTTCGAAGCAGTCAGTCTTTGGGACGATTCGCCGCTTATGTTTCCGGCCAATAGTTCTGCTTCCAGCTTTTGCAGGGTCTGCTGATCACCTTTTATTCTGGCCTGCTCAATTCTTTGATAAGTCCGCTCCAGGTGGGTAAGCGAATTGAAAACTGGCTGGTGGGTATGGCCGGTAATTAAGGCCAGGTTGTGCTGCTTGGCGGTCCAGTCATACATAATTTGGTTGTGTTCAGACTTCAACTGGTTGTCGTAGGCAGGCGTATTAGGATTGATGCGCAGAAAGGATTGAAGCGGCCCCCATAGGGTAGACACAAACCATTTACTCAGCCAGTTCCCGTCACTTTGCAGATCGCCCTGATGACCATGTGTTAAAAATAGGCTGAGCTGCTGGCCCTTAATGTTGATGCTAAAGACGACTCCTTCATAGGTTTTTATTTTTTGCCCATAGATCCTCTCCAGCGTAAAACCAGCCAGCGGATCATTATCCCAGTACAGGTCGTGGATCCCGAATATTTTTAGGAATGCATCGCGGACCAGGAATCGCTTTTCTGATTCGAACGTTTTTTTATTGTATCTGATCACATCGACCAGAAGATTTTCCCAAAGCTCTTCACTGTCACCCAAATTGCAATACAGATAGTTGTTCTGGTCATAATAGTCGAGCGCTGCCAGATAACTGTCTTGAGAAAGGGAAAAATCATCTTTGTAACTGCGGTCACCTTTGTGCTGATCTGAAAATAGAATAATCCGGTGCTTACTTTCCAGCCGGATTAGCTGCCCGCGTTTCCCAGGATTCCTGATGATGTTTTCATGTAAGCTGCTCAATGCTTTGTGTACCCGCTCAGGGTCAGGACGGCTGCTGTATTTGTTAGCCAGGCGGATTACCAAAGGTGAAAGGAGCTTTTGTAAGAGTTTGCGCATAAGTTAGGGTCAGGACTGGCCTGAGGTAAGCAAAAGTAAACCTAATTGCCGCAAGCAGCCAGCCTGGTTGCCTGCGGTAAGGTGCCGTTAAGCCCTTCGTATTACTCCGAGTATGATGGCAACGATTGCGATTACGACCAGGGTATGTATAATGCCTCCGGTATAATAGCCACCAAAGAAGCTAATGGCCCAAATGATCACAAGAACGACGGCGATAAGGTAAAGTAGATTTCCCATATTTATGATTTAAAGTTAGAATTTAAGTTAACGACCCTCCGGTGGCTTTTTTGTTTTTGGCTTCCGGTAATGGAACAAACAAATCTCACTTTGCTGTGCTCAACTTGTTAAGCCTGCAAACCTTCTGAAGTCTTCGGTTTCTACATGCGCCTTGAAGTTGTGAACGTCTTCGCGGATCATGCGTTCAAAGGCCCCGTTGAAGAGTGAGGTGATGCCCCTGCCAACACTTCCCGCTGGCGGAAAATAATCTATTTCGATATGTAATTCGGTTCCTGTCCCGTTAAGGGTCTCCCGGAATTCCACTTTGCCTGCATTATCAATCATAGAACCTTCCAAAGACTGCCAGCCTATATATTGGCCAACCTCCTCGCGGGT
>DATFQH010000189.1:0-2932 GCA_035264385.1 Pedobacter sp. | reverse complement strand
CGTTCATCTCTTTTATCCCTGTGCTGGGTCCACCTATTGTATTTCTTCCTGCCGCGATGCTGCAGATCGCAAACGGCAATAATTTTGCCGGATGGGCAATGTTAATCTTCGGTTTCGTGGTGATCATTAACATTGACAATGTGCTCAGGTTTATGATTGCAAAGCGGATTGGCAACATTCATCCTATCATTACAGTAATTGGCGTAGTTATTGGAATACCGCTCTTCGGAATTTTAGGTCTTGTATTTGGCCCGTTATTGTTGTCTTATTTCGTATTATTGATTAAAATATACGAAACAAGTGCGTTGGCTTCTGAAAGGTTAGAAAGAATTAAAACAATTTCAGAACAGGATGAGTTATGATATTGAGTTCCTGAAAATTAAATATTAAACATAAAATCAAACATCATGAATGATAATTCGAAAGTATTAGTTGCGCTGTTAGCGGGCTTAGCTGCGGGGGCAGCATTAGGACTTCTGTTTGCTCCGGATAAAGGAACTGAAACCAGAGACAAATTAAGCCAGTCATTAAAGGATCTAGTTGATTCAATAAAAGACAAGGCTGCTGATGAAATCAATAACCTCAGCAATCTAAAGGATAAAGTGGTTAACACGGTTAAAACTAAGCTTCGCCAGACGGAAGAAGAATTTGCCGATGATATTGAACACGCTTAGTATTTAAAGCAAACAATAATGGAGGAAAAAGACAAAAGTATAGAAGATCTTTACGAAGATGCCAAAAGCTATCTGGATACACGCGTAGAGTATACGAGGCTGTATCTTTTGGAGAAAATCTCCAAGATTTTTGCTGATATAGTTACGAATGCTGCGGTAATCATCTGTTTTATACTAGCTTTTTTGTTTGGAACATTTACCCTGGCCCTTTTCCTGTCTGATGTGCTGCACAGTTACACCAAAGGCTTCGGCTGTGTGGCCCTAGTCTACGTATTTCTGGCACTGCTGGTATATTTTACTAAGGAGAAGTATATAGAAAAGGCCATAATCAATTTTACCATCAGAAATTATTTTAATAAACTGGCTGATAAGGATGAAGAAGAGCAGAAAATATAACATTAATAATCTAGACGAGCTGCATGCCATGGTTTGTGTTCTGAAGGAAGAGAATACCCTGCAGGGGCAAGTTCTCGTTCAGGATGCTAAAGGATATTTAAAACAATTTACTTTAGGCGGATTGATCAAAAAGTACGCAACACCCTCTTCATTACTTAAAGTCGATGATAAATACAATATCAGTAGCACGGTTATGTCCTGGGTATTGCCTTTGCTTATGAACAGCACTTTATTTAAAGGCTCGGGGATACTCACAAAAGCATTGGTGGGATTGGCCTCGGGTAAAGTAGGCAAAGCGCTCGATGCAGAGCATTTATCGGCGATCTTTAATTCTCTCAAATCTTGGTTCGGCGGTTCCGGGAAGAAAAAAGAGAAGGAATCTGAATATCTTGATTACGGCATTCCGCCGGATAGCGAAACCTATTAATAAAAAAGGGACGGTCTTAATGACCGTCCCTTTTCATTTATGGAGACCAGAACCTATATTGTAGTCTTTATTTTCAGTTCTGCCAGTTGTTTATCATCTATCGTTGAGGGGCTGTCAATCATGACATCTCTACCTGAATTGTTCTTCGGAAAGGCAATCACATCCCTGATGCTGTCTAATCCGGCGAAAATAGAACACAGCCGGTCAAATCCAAAGGCTATGCCACCATGCGGAGGTGCGCCAAACTCGAAAGCATCCATTAAAAATCCAAACTGTTTTTGTGCTTCTTCTGCAGAAAAGCCCAGATGTTTAAACATCAGTGCCTGCAATGTCCGGTCATGGATACGAATGGACCCACCACCTATTTCAGTTCCGTTCACGACCATATCATAGGCATTTGCCCTTACTTCACCGGGATTTGTATCCAGCATGGCAATATCTTCAGGCTTCGGGGAAGTAAAAGGGTGATGCATGGCATGATATCGTTCAGTATCTTCATCCCATTCCAATAACGGAAAGTCGAGCACCCAAAGTGCACTGAAGGTATTCTTATCACGTAAGCCTAATCTCGACCCCATTTCCAGGCGCAGCTCACTCAATTGTTTGCGTACTTTATCTTTTACTCCGGCCATGATCAGAGCCAAGTCGCCAGGTACAGTACTGAGGGACTCAGACCATTTCTTCAATTCAGACTCGTCATAGAACTTGTCAACAGATGATTTTAAAGAACCGTCTTCATTGTGCCTCAGATAAATCAGTCCCGTTGCGCCGATCTGCGGACGTTTGATGAAGTCTGTAAGCTCATCAACCTGCTTGCGTGTATAATTTGCGCAGCCTTTTGCATTGATGCCGATCACCAGTTCTGCATTGTCAAATACAGGGAAATCTTTGCCTTTAACCAGGTCGGTCAGTTCTACAAACTGCATGTCAAATCGGGTATCCGGTTTGTCCGAACCATACAGACGCATCGCATCAGCATATTGCATCCTGGGTACTTCAGGAAGATCTACACCACGGATATCTTTAAATAATATTCTAATCAGTCCTTCAAATGTGTTCAGAATGTCCTCCTGTTCAATGAACGACATCTCACAATCTATCTGTGTAAACTCCGGCTGCCGATCTGCACGCAAATCCTCATCTCTGAAACATTTCACAATCTGAAAATACCTGTCAAAGCCCGACACCATCAGCAATTGCTTAAAGGTTTGGGGAGATTGAGGCAGGGCATAAAATTCACCTGCATTCATCCGGCTCGGTACCACAAAATCCCTTGCCCCTTCCGGAGTAGATTTGATCAGCACAGGAGTTTCTACTTCAATAAAATCGAGGCCGTCGAGGTACCGGCGAACAGCCTGTGCCATTTTGTGACGAAGAATCATGTTGTTACGTACCGGACTTCTTCTCAGATCCAGATACCTGTATTTCATGCGGA
>DATFQH010000188.1:0-2774 GCA_035264385.1 Pedobacter sp. | reverse complement strand
TAATAGTATGTCAAGAAATCCTTTATGGATTGAAATTCTTTTTGGCGCCTTGCCTTCATGGCCAAAGCGTATACAGAGGGAAAAGTTAGGCCAATCATGTACTTACAAGAGTGTATGAGAAAATTTTTAGAAAGAAAATATCTGCTAGAATTTCCCCTCTTTAATAATGACGATGAAAAGCTCCAGTATTCATGTTGCCACCATTGATCAAGGGAATTAGAAAGATAGTGCCAAAAAATTGATTTTTCTGAAAACATGCCTTTAAAGATTCTAAGGTATCGGGAGAGAAAAAAGTTTGACAGTGCAATATGGGCATGCTCACGATGATCAATGTTGCTTGTTCTTACAAAGCCATCTACAAGGTCATCTCTGATGCAATAGAATGTAGCGGCATACATGAGCGTTAAGGCAAGTCGATCGATAACTGAATTATCCTCATAATGGAAAGCATCTGCAAACCAATACACAAGATAAGGGACTGGAATCCCGTACTGAGAGTCGATAGTAAATTTCCGCTTTGGAAAAATATAGAGACGCTCTGTTAGGTAATAATCTATTAAGTCGTACAACTCTTTCTTTACTTCAACAAGATCTCTTTTGAATGCATCTCTGATCAATCTTGCATTGGTGCTGAAATCATCGTAAATGGCATCACTCTTCATAATATGTGCTAACTTCAGATAGGATGAAATCTGTAACCTTGCTTCCCTTCAATTGGACCAGCTCCAACAGGCACTTTGTGTTCTGATGGATCACTTTTGTAGCCCTGAACTAACTCCTTTATTACGTTTATAAAATCGGGGTCGCTTATTCCTATACTTTTAAGTGTACTCTCAGGGTCATCCAAAACATCGGCCCTAAAGTCGGCTTGTTTTAGCTTTTCTTTGAAAAGCTCGTATTTGCTAGTGTTGGAAGACACGAAAAAAGTATTCTATTGGAATTATATAAAGATTCTTTCATCAAAAACCTTATCCTGATATGTTTATTGTGATTAGGATAATAAAAGAAGCAAAGAGGACAAAGTGCAACACCCTGCTTTTCATTGATGTCGAGTTCTCACCATCTTCACTTCCTTTCCCGTAGTGAGGACAAGCGCCTAGTACGTTATAGTTCTAGTTAATGCTCTTTCAGGTTTAGTTCTACAGTCACTCTGATATTTATGGGCAAAATCTTGAATATATGAATTAATTATCTAGCAAGACTTTTCACTCGGAGAATGTGGCAGAGCCAACGAAAGGTAAGCCTCATTTTCTTGGATAATAATTTTGTCATCTATCATTTCTGACAATAGTTTTCTAATCCTAGCGTCGTCAATAGAAGGATGTAGTGACCTTACTTTTTCAGCTATGCTTGTAAAGCTATGCAAACTTTCACAAGTCTCATGAATCAAAGCCGCTTCATCAACAAGGGTATGAAACTCTGTGGTACTACATGGACGTGTATCTTTGATTATTATTATCTCACCAAATAACCGGGAAAAAGTAAGTGATGGGATCTTATTATTATTATTATCATTATTACCATCCGTATTCCAGAGAGTCTTCCAATAGTTGAGTTTGGATCTTAATTCTTTTGTGTATGAGCGGGGGTCCCTTCGATCAAGGTAATCAAAATCAAAATGGTACGCGATCTTTGATAATTCCTTATCTGCCAAAGAGCTATAAACATGCCTATAAGATGGAATAGGTTTTACGTTTATGATTCCATATTTTAATGGATTCACAAAATAGGGGCTAAACCTATCCAAAATTATTGTCCCAAACCATGTGGGTGGATATAGATGTACTAGTTTTTCTATCAGTGTGGACATTTTTACATATTCCTCTTCAGGCTCGCCAGCGAATCCCCACAAAAGGTTCCAGAAAGGAAAAATCCCAAGTTCTGTACACCATTTGAGAGTCTGGATGTTTTGAATAGCGGTGACCCCCTTTTTCATTAGCTTGAGGATAGGGGTACTAAAACTCTCGATGCCTGGCTGGATAGCACTCACCCCTGCCCTCTTCAGTATTTGTAGTTGTTTCTTCGACAGATTTGACTTTGCTTCATAAAATAAATTGAGGCCAGGAACTTTTTCAAAAAGCATCGGAAAGAATTCTTCAAAGTATTTCAGATCTAAGATATTGTCAACAACTTGAAATGTTTGTATTTTGTATTGCTTGCTCAGAAACTCAATTTCTTCAACTGCTCTAATGGTTGATTTGCTTCTGTACTTCATAGTGGAACCATTTAAGCCACAAAACGTACACTGGAATTTCTCACCCCACCAACAGCCCCTAGAAGTTTCAACCGATAAAATCGGTTCAGATTTTTTTATATTCATATCCTTATCTAATTCGGCGAAAAAATCTTCAAAATTGGGGTAGGGAAGCGAATTCATTTCCATAACTGGGCTTGTCATATGGACGCGCAACTCGTCAGAATGCCTTGATATTATTCCGTTTATTTTTTCTACTGGCGAGCTATTATCTATGAAATTTCTGACAAATGCTGGAAATGCGATATCGCCCTCGCCAGAACACACATAATCTATAAAATCAAAATTAGCCAGTATCGCTGAGCCCATTTGGCCCTCGCAATTAGCCCCGCCAAATATGATTGGAGCATTTGTTTGTTGCTTGAGCAACTTCGCCAGGGCGAGAGAGGAACAGGTCTGATGAAATGTACTGGTGAACCCAATAATTTTTGGATTGTCTGTAAGAATTAATTTAACACAATCATCCAAGAAAGTAGGGATATGCAGTTGAAAAGAATGTAAAAGTCCAGCCAATTCGTTT
>DATFQH010000187.1:0-3154 GCA_035264385.1 Pedobacter sp. | reverse complement strand
TGTGACGGGGATATTTGAGCGGTTAAATCGGCCGATGATCGAATCGAACATGAAGCAGGCTGATGTTCCTGATGGCTGTACCGTAATTCAAAATCAGAATGGTACGGCACCATGTATGTGGTTCGAGCACAATGGTAAGGTGATCGTTTCTATGCCAGGTGTTCCTTTTGAAATGATGTATCTCATGGAGGAAGAGATTCTGCCGCGTCTGAAGCGTGCTTTTAAACTTCCTTTTATTGTACACAAGACGATACTTACAGCGGGGATTGGAGAGTCGTTTCTGGCCGTAGAAATAGCAGAGCTGGAGGATGGCCTGCCTGATCACATTAAGCTTGCCTATTTGCCCAGATTGGGTCAGGTACGGTTACGTCTGAGCGGATCAGGTACAGATGAAGATGAACTGAAAGGCATGGTTGAGAAACACGCCCGTCTGATCATTGATAAAATTAAGAGATTTGTGGTTGTAGAGGATGATGTCGCGCTGGAAAAAGCCATGCTCAATTCGATGCAGAGGCTTGGGCTTACTTTGTCTACCGCAGAGAGTTGCACCGGGGGTTATATCGCGCATCTGATTACACAGCATGCTGGTTCTTCTGCTGTATATGCCGGTGGTGCGGTCGCTTATGCAAATGAGCTCAAAGAGTCGGTATTGAAGGTGCGCCACGAAACGCTCGCAGATTTCGGTGCGGTAAGCGAGGAAACCGTGAAGGAAATGGCTCTGGGTGCGCTTAATCACTTCAAAACCAGCTATGCCGTAGCTGTTACCGGTATCGCCGGCCCAGATGGAGGCACACCGGATAAACCTGTGGGAACAGTCTGGATAGCAGTGGCTGGCAGCAAGGGAGTCAAGGCGAAGTTATTTTCCTTTGGAAATAAAAGGCTTCAAAATATAGAACGCTCTGCCATAGCTGCTTTGAGCATGATTTTGAATGAACTTAGAGAGGATTATAGTTAAGTGTTCAAAATACTTTACTTTTGTATCCGATACCAATCATAAAATAAAAAATGGCTCAGTACGAATTGTTGTTACCTAAAATGGGGGAAAGCGTTGCGGAAGCAACCATCATTAAATGGGTTAAGCAGCCCGGAGATATGATAGAAGCGGATGACACTGTTTTGGAGATCGCTACTGATAAGGTTGATTCTGAAGTGCCTTCGCCGGTATCGGGTAAATTAATAAAGCAGTTATTTAAAGAAGATGAGATTGCCCAGGTTGGGGCGGTTATCGCGATTATTGAAACCGAAGGGGGCGCAGCAAGTCCGGTGGCAGTGGAAGCAACTACAGAAGCCCCCGATGCTTCTTCGGATGAGATACCCGGCACAGTTCAGCTAAATGAGGCAGCTGCATTCGAAACGAAAAAGCATGTATCTGAACGTTTTTATTCGCCGTTAGTAAAGAGTATCGCAGCGCAGGAGAACATTTCGGGCGAAGAGCTTGATGCCATAAAAGGTTCAGGTGCGGAAGGACGGCTTACCAAGGATGATCTCTTATCCCATATTCAGTATAAAAAAGGTGGGGTTCAGGAAATCGCAAATCCTACTGCTGCTGCGATATTGGCCAGTTCTGCACAGCCTGTTCCCGCCGTGTCTTCAAAGCCGCTGACCAGTATTAACGGTGGTGATGAGATCATTGAAATGGACAGAATGCGTAAGCTGATCTCCGAGCATATGGTGATGAGTGTACAGACATCACCCCATGTTACTTCTTTTGTTGAGGCAGATGTAACCAATATGGTCATCTGGCGTGAAAAAGTAAAGGCTGGTTTTGAAAAGCGCGAAAACGAAAAGATTACATTTACACCTCTGTTTGTAGAGGCTGTAAGTAAAGCGATAAGGGATTTTCCAATGATAAATGTTTCAGTAAACGGAACGCAGATCATTAAGAAAAGAGACATCAATATAGGTATGGCTGCTGCTTTGCCCAGTGGAAATCTTATTGTACCGGTAATTAAAAATGCCGATCAGTTTAATCTGGTGGGTTTAACGAAATCGGTAAATGATTTAGCCAAAAGGGCACGCACTGCGAAACTTAAGCCAGACGAAACGCAGAACGGCACATTTACACTGACGAATGTTGGTTCATTTGGGAACGTAATGGGAACGCCCATCATTAATCAGCCTCAGGTAGCAATACTTGCTGTAGGTGCGATTAAGAAGAAACCTGCGGTACTGGAGACCGAGTTCGGAGATGTGATCGCTATCCGCCATATGATGTTCCTGTCGTTGTCTTACGATCACAGGGTTGTAGATGGCGCATTGGGGGGATCCTTTGTCCGCCGGGTGGCGGATTATCTGGAGAACTGGGATGTGAACCGGGAAATCTAAAGAATCCATTCATGCAAAAGGCCCCGATCGGGGCCTTTTTGCTATCAAAACAAAATATAAAAAGTAAGCTAGTTAAATAGTATTTCTTCTTCAGAAATCACCTGAATCTGTTGCTGTGTATAAGTATACCTGCCTGTGTGCGCTATAAATATGTCTTTCTGTTCCAGCATCTCACGATTGGCGAGCAGATTCTTCAAACTCACATTCCCGATCACATATTTGTAGTCGTTGCGTGAAAAACGCTCACTGATGTTTTCCACTTTTAGTTTTTCTATGGTATACTCATGGGTGTATCTCAGATAAACTTCTATGTCTACATTGTCTGTGTGTATCAGGCCATTTTGCTGATGATATTTTTTGTACTCATACCTGTAATCATATCTTAGTGCCGCTATATCAGACAATACTGCTGCTCCTGTTGGGTGACCACCTGCGCCTTTTCCGAAAAAGAATTGTTTGTCTGCAAAAGCTGCCTGAACGGTTACGCCATTGTATTCATTTTCCACGTTGTAAAGAAAGTCGTCTGACTTTACAAACTTTGGTAGCACATAGGTAACGATCTGTTTGGTGCTTATTTTGCGTGCAGTGGGTACCAGTTTAATCTTGAAGTTCTTTTCCCGCGCATATTTGATGTCATTTTCTGAGAGATTCTGTATGCCTATATTAAGGATTTTATCCGGATCGATGAATAACCCATAGGCATGGGCCGTGGCTATGGCCAGTTTGAATTTCGGATCATACCCGCCAACGTCAAGGATCGGATCTGTTTCCGCAAAACCAAGATCCTGGGCTTGTTTCAGCGCAACTCCATATTCCAAATTCTCATTGA
>DATFQH010000186.1:0-7752 GCA_035264385.1 Pedobacter sp. | reverse complement strand
TAAGCCCCAACACCGGCGGAACTTATCAACCCCAATACCTGGTGATGCATTATACAGCAGCGACCACCGCCAGTTCAGCGATCAGCTGGTTTAAGTCTCCGGTCGCACAGGCATCAGCTCATCTGGTTATTGGAAGAGATGGTGCTGTGACACAATGTGCACCTTTCAATGTAGTAACCTGGCATGCTGGAAAGAGCCAATGGAAAGGCCTCATTGGCCTGAATAAGCATTCCATTGGAATAGAACTGGTAAATGCAGGTAAACTCGTTAAAGCAGGTGAGCGTTTTATCTGCGCAGTTGACAGGAAGGTGATCGATCCGGAAGATGTGATCAGGGCGAAGCATAAAAATGAAACCTCTGAAAATTACTGGCAGGAATATACTGCCGAGCAAATGGAAGTTAGTTTGGAAATAGCGGCTTTGCTGGTGAAGCAGTATTCTTTGAAGGATGTAATAGGACATGAAGATATTGCTCCTATCCGCAAATCAGATCCGGGACCGGCATTCCCAATGAGCAGTTTCCGGGCGAGGGCGATTGGCAGGGCCAACGAGTCCCTGGATGAAAGTGAGACAAGCACTATACTTAATATCCGCTCCGGGCCGGGCAGCAACTTTCCAACGCTGACAGACCCTCTGCCAAAAGGCACTAAGGTTTTGGTTCTCAAGACAGAAGGCACCTGGAGTTTTGTAGAAGTAGTTGATGTGGTTCATGGCATCATGGATCTTGAAGGCTGGGTTTCTACCAAGTATTTAATCTAACGTTATGGCTTACAAAATTCTTTCTCTGGACGGCGGTGGTTCCTGGGCAATGATCCAGACCCGGGTGTTGATGGACATTTATGGAGACATAAGCGGTCATGAACTATTGAAAAAATTTGATATGGTTATCGCAAATTCGGGCGGTAGTCTGGTGCTGGCGGCACTGTGCCAGGACATGAAATTAAGCGAGGTAACGAATGTATTCATGGACAAATCACTTCGAAAAAAGGTGTTTTCTGCATTATCTTTTTGGGAGAAATTAAAATTGAAGAACATAGCGAGTTTAACCAATATTCTCGGCCCAAAGTATAGTACAGAAAGAAAACTAAAAGGCCTCACTGAAGTGCTGAAAAATAAGGACCATCTTTACCAAAGCGGCCAGGTGGCGAAGCCGATCATCGAAACCCCACTTCATGAACTGCCTGCAATCATCAGGAAGGAAAGCCTTCAGCTGCTGATTGTCGGCTTCGATTATTTTAAGGAGCGTGCTAGTTTTTTCAGATCCAATACCCAGAGTAAAACGGACAAGTACAGTCAGTACTATCAGGTTACGCTTGGTCATGCTATCCATGCTTCCAGCAATGCTCCTGTCAACTATTTTGACGAGCCTGCTTTTGTAAACAGCAAGCTCCTGAATGGTAACGATTCCCGCAATAACCTGTATTGGGACGGAGCAGTATCAGGCTTTAATAACCCCGTCCTGGCAGGTCTAATTGAGGCAAAGACCAATGTAACCCTTGCAACTGAGCAGTTCTGCATTCTATCTCTCGGAACTGGTACTGGCGGCAGGGCAAATATTGCAGATTACGCGTCTTCGACTGATGGTAAGCTGACTGAGATTTACAATAAAAACAAGGAAAACAAACTTGCCTATACGAAAACGAGCTCTAATTTTTTCCAGGATATTAAAAAGATGTCAACCAGCATCCTTGGAGACCCGCCTGATTCCGCCAGTTTTATTGCGTATTGCATCCTTGATCCGCTGCTGAACAATGATGCGAATTTAATCCGGATCAATCCATGCATTAAACCGGAACTCAATGCCAATAAGATTTATGAAGCGCCTGCTGTTTACAGAGGTGAACCAAACGGACTGGACAAGTTTTTGAGACTGATAGACATGGATATGGATGCTACAGAGGATGATGAGGTGGCGCTGATCAGCCAGTTGTGTGATAAGTTTATTGTCAATTCCAACGAGAACTGCCTGCCTAATCAACTGATCCGTGGCGACGTAAAATCCATCCATCTGGGCCAGGGCACTTTCTATGAGGCCAAGCAGCGCTGGCTCGCTTGCGCTAATGCCTGATGAAGGGATTTTTTTCCATAAGTAAGAAGCAGGCTCCTGTCCTCATTACCCTGAGCATTGTGGTAATAATGCTCAGCTATTATTTCTTTATTTATCTTCCTGCAAATGAGCGTGACCTGAGGTCCCAGCGTTTTAGGGTGCTGGAAAATATCGACGTCAACATACAGGCAAAGATCAGCAACAGTACGGCACTGCTTGAAAATCTGCTGAAGGGTTTCCTCAGTGAGGACGAGGTGTATAAGAACGCGCTGAGCACTTATATCCGGAATTTTCCTCAAAAAGATTTTGAACTGCTGCCCATAAAAAACCTCGGCACGGACAGCTTGTTCAGCGCGAAGATGTCTGATGGTCAGGGAATGGAAACGACCATTAGCATTGACTCCGGCAGTCAGAATTTTGCCCTGCTGCTCACAAAAAATCTCAACCGAAAGTGGAAAGGAAGAGATAGTTTGTTTCGTATTGGCATCAGAAGTTCGTTGCAACGGTTCGTCGTTCCACTATTGC
This sequence comes from Pedobacter sp., assembly GCA_035264385.1. Classification (GTDB taxonomy): domain Bacteria; phylum Bacteroidota; class Bacteroidia; order Sphingobacteriales; family Sphingobacteriaceae; genus Pedobacter. The sequence continues at coordinate 5,181 of DATFQH010000186.1, read as the reverse complement.
CTGCAAATATCTTTGATGAGTATATCATTTTTCAAGACAACAAAGTCGTTTGGGAAAGCTTTCCTTCTGGTATTGTGAGTGCTCACCGGGATTCTATATTGATCCTGGAAAAAGGGATTGTCGGTGGCGGGGTAAGAAGTCTGTCTGCCAGGGGAAAGGGATATAAAATATTTTTGCAACCGGTCAGGTTCGGTGGTTCTGCAAACCTGATAGTAGCGGGACTCTTGACGGATGAACGATATTCCCAGGAAAAAAAGCAACTCCAGATGAACATTCTGATGCTCCTCACTACACTGGTGATCATTATCATTGTTGCCTTTCCCTGGCTTAAGTTGTACCAGATGGGCAGTAAGGATATGCTTACCATCAAAGACGGGATCGGTTCCGTGGTCGTTGCGATCCTGCTCTGTTCCTTATTTTTCTTTGTTTTCTTTAAGTACAATCTGAGGTTAAGGCCGGATCATACAGAAGATGCCAAGAAAAATCTTGCTGATGCCATCTCGGGTACCTTTTTGAAAGAAGTAAATAATGCCTTTCACGCTTTAGATAACCTGGATCAGCTGATCAGTAGGGATACGTCGTTGCGGTCGGATATTCGCAATGTTCAAAGTCCTAAGGCAGAAAAGGGCAATCTCTACGAAGGCGAGCGAGATTCCATACCCGCAGCAAAAAAACTGATACTGAACAATATTACTGTTCCTGCTAATACTTATGAAGCGTTTTGGATCGCTAAAAATGGCCTGGAACGCTATAACTGGACCAGCAGAAGTGAAAATGCACCACACAACAACCTGGGTGCGAGGGCGTATTTCAACAGGATCAACAGTTCATCAGCATATCAGCTTAATGGTGACGTAAAACAACCTTACTTTTTGGACGAGATTGTTTCCTGGACGAGGGGCGGATTTACTTCTGTGATTTCAAAAAAATCTTTATTGTCCAAAAATACAGATTCACTAGTTGCTGCAATGTCTTTTGCCATTAAAGGCCTTCAAAATACCGTAATGACTGCAGGTTACCAATTTGCGATCATTAATAAAGAAGGCTTGGTAATCTACCATACCGATCCTTCAAAAAACCTGAATGAGAATCTGAAAGATGAATTCTCGGAAAAAAATGAACTGGCCAGTAGCCTCGAGGCTGGCAGTACTGCTGTATTTTCTACAAATTATGGCGGAAAACGTTATACCGTCCGCAATCAGCCGGTTCCAAACCTCCCCTATTTCATCGTCATATTGAGTGATACCACCTATAAAGAAACCCGCGACATTGAAGTCTATAGCTTTACAATTGCGATGATGGTGTGTTTCTTTACATTTCTAAGTTTGCAGCTCATCCTGACCTTCCTGACGTCGGCTAAAAAGAATTTCTCAAGGAAACAAAAATTCGATACGAGCTGGCTGGCGCCAAAAATATCTTCACTGACGGAGTACAATCAGTCCATTGTGATTAATGTTGCCATTATCTTATTGCTGGTCATAGGCTACCAGCTCAGTTCCTTTCTGCAATTCTTTTTCTTCCTGGTATTTGCGGTTTCTCTAAGCGGACTCTTTCTGAACCTGATCTTTTTAAGGAAATACAGGGCCGAAGTCAGTGAAAAATACATCTATAAAAGAAATGCATCAGCAACTATTGCAATCATTCTACTGCTCAGTAATTTTCTGGCAATATTCATTTTTTCAATTGCGGAATATCTGGGTTGTCTGACATTTCAACTCGCAGCAATTACCTGCGCTTACCTGCTCTACAGCAAAAGCGAGGTATTATTCAGCACCTTGGCCGCGTTGAATTCCAGGCTGCTTTCAGCCAGGTGGACTTTTACACAAAGCTTTTCCTTCATGTCGCTCACGCGCCTGGTCATTACCAGTGGGATACCGATCTTGTTTTTTTACATCGCCATCTACGATTACGAGCAAAATTTAAACATCAGGTACCGCCAGGTACAATTTGCGAACCAGGTGCTTCAAAAGTTCCCGAAACTTGACAAGCAGGGAATTGAGGTGATGAACATGAACCCAGATCTCGGTTCCGGGGTTTTCAGTGACAAAGTATGGGTAGAAAAGATCAGTTATGCTAAAGCGCTTCCCAGGACTTCTGGCTATGATTTTAGTGAACAGCTCACACTGAGCTTTTTCAGGGTATTCCGGGTTTACAAAAGTGACCATGCCATTGGCTCTGAGAATTTACACTATGATCAATCTGCTGACCGTAAAATCGCCTTCAACCACTTACTTCGGGAGGCCTCAAAAATTACCGGGACTGAAACTTTCATGAAGCTACCGGGCGCAGAAGGCTATTTGAAGCTAAGTTCTGCCGAACTTAACTACAAAATACCCCTGCTTTTCCTTTCAATAAAAGGAACCATATTTTGGATGCTCCTTCTGCTGGGGTTATACATCCTCTATCAGACCCTGCACAGTGTCATTAAAAAAATCTTTGCACAAAATCTTCCAAGCACCATTGGCTGGGAAATTATTGATCATGAACTGTTAACAAACAGTGCGCTGAATAACCTGCTGTTCATCATCGGGCTGCCCGGCTCCGGAAAACTGGAATACGTAATGAAAGGTATTGAGCAAAAATCTGTGGCCTTAAGTACCGGTGAGCGACTGATATTAGACAGAAAGAATCCGGAACACAACAATGTATATATTGTCGACCTGATTGTTATGCCTGATCAAAACAGTAGTCCTGAGGGTTCCGTGGTATGGGCAAATGTCAGGCAGGAAGCAAATCAGGATCGCTATAAATTATTGATCATCAATCACTTTGAATACAACTTAAAAGATCCGCAGACCAATAACATTAAACTCAATTTCCTTGAACAGTTAATGCTGAATGCGAAAGCCAGGATTATGATCTTGTCCACTGTTCATCCGGTCACCTTTCTTGACTCCCTGAACCTCAGTGAAAGCAGCGGCCAGTTGCCCGACACGTATAAACATGATCTGGAACGCTGGCATGTGTTGCTTGGACATTTCCGCATTCTTATACAGCCTTTGCAAAACACAGAAAGGATGGAGCAATCGAACACTTGGGAAGAACTGATTATTAATGAAACATCCTATACACATTTCTTAAAAAAAATGCAGCAACCGGTAATTGCTGCTGTCAGGTCTTCTGTTCATGATCCATCAGCAATTGACTGTGTATCGCTGGCATTCAAATTACACGCTGCGTCGCACTATTTTTACATGTACATCTGGCAATCACTGACCAGGGAGGAAAAATTTATCTTATATGATCTTGCTGAAGAGGGCCTCGTAAATTCATTTGACGAGTATAACTTGAGTATGCTGATTAGCAAGGGGGCGATCATACAGGATGATGGCAGGCTCAAATTGTTCAACAGGGGTTTTCAGGACTTCATTTTAACGGCGATCGGAACTTCCGAAGCGATGAAGATCAGGAATGAGATTAAGGACAACGGCAACTGGAGTTCATTAAAGGGTCCGCTGCAACTGATAATCATCGCTATTCTTGGATTCCTGTTTGCCTCCCAGCAGGAAACGTATTCAAAAATACTGACCTATGCCGCAGCGCTCGGAGCGGGAGTACCCACTGTACTCAAGTTATTTACTTTGTTTGACAAAGGTGACGCACAAAAGAGCTGATTGCACCTAAATTGATTTCTCATCTTTAAGAAATTCCTGCCTGATGCCTTCGGTGAGGTCTTTCTGGCTCAGGCTTTCTTCATTTTTAGCATAGCATTTCAGCATCGCAAAGTGCACGGCGTTTAAAATGGATGCGCCACTGAGTTCATATTTTGAAGCCAGGTCCTCCAGATCAACAGATGTATCCGGTTTGAGAAGGGAAGGCATCGACTTTTCCCAAAGGGACCGGCGCTCGGAAGCGCTTGGCATAGGAAAGTGCACCACGGCATGAAATCGCCGAATAAATGCCTCGTCCAGATTGTTCTTAAAATTGGATGCCAGGATGAGCAGTCCCGAATAGTCCTCCACCCGCTGTAATAAATAGCTGACCTCTTGATTGGCATATTTGTCGTGGGCACTTTGAACGTTTGTACGCTTACCGAAAAGGGCATCCGCTTCATCAAAAAAGAGTATCCAGTTCTTACTTTCCGCTTTTTTAAAAACACCTTCAAGGTTCTTTTCTGTCTCGCCAATGAATTTACTCACGATCTGGGAGAGGTCAATCCGGTATACTTCTTTCCCAAACTGTTTACCGAGCAGCGCGGCGGTAAGCGTCTTCCCTGTTCCAGGCGGACCGTAGAAGAGTACGCGGTAACCTGGTTTTATTTTTCTTTGCAGGTTTTCATCTTCCATTAACCTGGGGTAAAACTCCAGCCAGGTGCTGATATCCTGAATCTGCTGAAGCGTGCGGGGATGCAGGACAACGTCTTCCCACAACATAGTGGTCTCTACGCGCTTTGCAGGAAAATCTAGGCCAAATCTTGGTGCAGCGGCAATACCCAGCAGAATTTTATCGACCCATTCCTGAGTAAGGATGATCCTGCCGCTCATTACAGGCTCACCCTCTTTAACCGGCTCAAGCCATAGGATACCAAGTTTAAAAAAGAAATGTTCCTCGCGAAAAAGTTGTTGAACAGCCAACCGCTCAGCGATTTCCATCCCAGCGATGATAAATTGCACAGTCTCTCCGGTAGGCAGCATTCCCCTGTGGTTAGTGGCTTTAACTCCGCCGAATTCCGGAAAATCACCGACATTAGGCATATGCGCTATGATGATTGATTCAAAGAAATTTGGTTGAACATGAGGTGCCAGGGCCACGATCAGCACTGCCCATTCTTCAGGGCTCAGCGAGGGCAGATCTTCATGAAGTGTCCGGGAATCCATTTTTTCCTTAACAATCTCCTTTGTCCCTTCGTTGAAATCGAAGTGCTTCTGGCCGGCGTAAGCTTTGATCCTGTTCGTTATGACGGATCTCAGGTCATTAAGCGCCTGATCTGTCGTCGACTGTCTTTTCGGATCGCCGGTAGCTTTGATATTTTTATGGATCGTATAGCGCACGTGGGTGTTTCGGATTTGTTGATTAAAGATATTACTTTTTTGCAGGTTCTGGTTCTTTACAGCATAAATCGACAGGTATACTAAAGGGATCAAGGGCAGCACTTTTTGCATCTGCCGATGTCTTGCGGCGATCATATTCCGATTGTGCAAGTCCCTCAAGATAAGAATCATAACCAGTATTGCAGCCATG